>OMSH01000142.1 GCA_900313715.1 uncultured Prevotellaceae bacterium | reverse complement strand
TACTTTTTCATCCTTAGTTCTTAAGCATCACTGTCACTTGACACATACAAACTCCCGCTCTACTTTATGGCTAAAGTAAAAGTAATAGAAGTAATATGCAAAAGTAAACAATGCTTTCATTTGTTACAATTTCTATCTTTTCGGATGCAAATGTAAGCAATTTATTTTAATTGCAAACATTCTAAGAAGAAAATTTCATCATAAATGCAAAATATCTATCTCCTTGATGCTGGCAGCTGGGTCAACGACCTCGCTGGTTACCTCGCTCGCAGCTTTCAGATTGGCAGCAGCTGAAGCATCTTTAGCAGCCCCTTCAGCATCGCCTGACAAATTCTTCGCCTCAGCTCTCACCTCATAGGCATGAGCAAAGACAGGACACACCTCGATGGCATCGTCCATGATACTAATGGCATCTGCATAGCGCTCATTTTTCATATAGAGCTTGCCGATATAGATATAAGCTTGTTGGTTGAAGGGGTCGAGTTCCAGTACCTGACGATAATCGGACTCAGCTTCTTCTGACTGATTCTCCACTTCTTTAACCGATCCACGCAACAACAAACCACTTTCCACCTCTTTGCCCGAAGCAATCACCGCTTCGGCATCTGTCAAAGCTTCTGTCAACTTAGCCTGACGTAAGTAGATTTGTCCTCTAAGCAGCAAAGCCTCAGCAAAATCACTTTGCAAATCAATAGCTTTGGTAAACAAATTCACAGCTTCATCTTCTTGTGCCAGTCCTTGCATAGCCTTACCTTTCAAATAATAAGCCTGCACATTGTCTGGTGCCTTATCAATGGCTAATTGAGCATTGTCAGCCATTTCCTGATAGTTTCCCAACATGAAATGCACGGTAGCCAGTGAAATGAATGTTTCGGCTATATGGGGTTCCGCTTTTGCCATGTGATTTAAAGGCCCCAAAGCAGCCTGAAAATCACCTGTCTCAAATAACAGCTGTACAAGTTGTGCGTAGGTCTCAAAATCATCCTGCAACTTGATTGCCTCTTCAAAGCACTTGCGGGCATAGTCCATCCTATGCATACGGTGAGCACGTATGCCATCATATTTCAATATCTCAAATTCTTTCTGAATCTGCTTCTTCTGCTCTTCTACAGGGTCAGACACCCCACCACCAAATAATGTCTTAAAGAATCCCATATTCACGATTTTATGGGCAAAGATAGCAGTTGTAATAGAGAATAACAAATATATTAATTGATTAATTCGTCTAAGAATGACAACACACATCACATTGTCCACAACGATGGTCGTTCTCCTCACCAAAATAACTTAGAAGAAGACGACTGCGACAAGTCACCTTGTTCTGCACATAGTTAATCATCGCATCTATTCGCTTCTTCATGCGTTCCTTTCTGTCTTCGTACACCGAAGCAGGGATGACAAGTCGATTCTTGTCCACTCGCTCTCGCGTATAAATAATATAAGGTGTACTTTTGGCAGGGATGTAACTGACAATATGCTGTTGCGAGAGATTACGAAAGATCTGATACACTTGGTCGTGTGTAAGATAGGTGCGCAAAGCCAACAATTCTTCATCAATATATGCATAGTCCGAAAACAGACCCGTATAACAACGTAATGTAGTTTGAATCAATCTGTCTGCTTCTTCACTGAGCTGGTGTAACCGATAAAGATCGTCGCGTCGTAAGGTAAACATCAAGCGCGAGTTCCGTTGTTGCTCATCTGTATAACTGATATAGCCTGCTTGGGTCAAGATGCGAAGTGCACTATCAGCCTGAACAGGAAACAGCTTGAACTTCACACAAAAGTCGTCTAACTTGAACTCCTTCACACAACCCAAACCATCGCCCATAGCCATCTGGAAATAGAATTGAAGTTTCTCATACACCTCACGGATATAGTCCTTCTCCGGGAAGCTTTCTGCCACACGGCGTCGCAGGGTAGTTATGTCGGCAACATTAAACAGCATTACCGCATAAGACTTCTTGCCATCTCGCCCTGCACGCCCCGCTTCCTGAAAATAGGCCTCGATAGAATCCGGGATATCTAAATGAATCACCAAGCGCACATCGGGTTTGTCAATTCCCATGCCGAAAGCATTAGTGGCCACGATGACCCTGTATCTGCCATCCAGCCATTCTTGCTGGCGTACGTCTCGCACTACCTGCTCCAAACCTGCATGATAGAATGTGGCTGACACCTTTTCGTGCTGCAACATCTCAGCCACCTCTTTGGTACGCTTTCGATTACGTACATAAACAATGGCACTACCTGGTACACTACGCAGGATATGCAGTAGCTCGCCTCGCTTATCATCTTTCTGACGCACCACATAAGCCAAGTTGGCACGCTCAAAACTCATCCGGAACACATTTTCTTTACGGAAATGCAATTGCTTCTGGATATCAGCCACCACTTCGGGGGTTGCCGTAGCAGTGAGGGCCAAGACCGGCACATCGGGTACGTAATCTCTGATTTCAGCAATCTGCAGATAGGAAGGACGGAAATCGTAGCCCCACTGCGAGATACAATGGCTCTCATCGACCACAATCATGCTGATATGCATCTGTTTGAGGCGTTGGCGGAACATTTCTGTTTCCAAACGCTCAGGAGACACGTACAGAAATTTATAATCGCCAAATATGGCGTTGTCGAATATTTGATTGATCTCACTACGGGTCATGCCTGCGTATATTGCCAAAGCACGGATATTCTGTTCTCTCAGATGCCTGACCTGGTCTTTCATCAAAGCTATGAGAGGAGTAATAACCAGACACATACCATCCATTGCCAAAGCAGGCACCTGAAAAGTGACGGACTTTCCACCACCAGTAGGCATCAAGCCCAGGGTGTCGTTCCCTGAGCCGATGCTTTCTATGATTTCTTGCTGAATGCCACGGAATGAGTCGTAGCCCCAATACTGACGTAATATACTGAGATAATCAGTCATTAATCTTCACACAGTCGTTTAATTAGGCTGTATATCTTCTATCTGCAATTGCACATCACCTTTTTTGTGTGTATTTTCCTCAATAGTGTAGCAGATATCGAACGAACGCTTGGTCTTAATGAACCTTGCTTGGGAACTTTGTCCAAAAGCAATACCATTCATCACCTTGTTTGATTTGTTGTCCACCAACTCCAGTTTGATATGCTCTTGTTCCTTGCCCACCACTTTACTGGTTCCATAGTCGAACACATTATGCGTACAGAAGACGGGCTTCATGTTGTCTGGGCCAAAAGGATTGAACTTCTTAAGGTCATTACAGAACTTGTTAGTAATGTCTTTGAAATCTATCTCTGCATTGACATCAATAACAGGAACCGTCTGTTCCTCCATGATATGCTTGTCAACATACTCCTCAAATCGGCGTCTAAACTCAGGCACATTCTCAACCTTCATCGACAGGCCAGCGGCATAGGTATGACCACCGAAGTTCTCCAATAAATCACGGCAATTCTCTACTGCCTGATAGACATCGAATCCGGAGACTGAGCGAGCCGAACCTGTAGCCAGGTCATTGGTGCGAGTCAATACTACTGCAGGACGATAGAACACTTCTGTAAGTCGGGAAGCCACAATACCAATCACTCCCTTATGCCAATCTGGATTATAGAGCACAATGGCACGTTTATCATTCAGACCTTCTGCCTTTGACACAATCTCATTGGCCTCCTCAGTCATTTGCTTATCCAAGTCCTTGCGTTGTTCATTGTACTCATTTATCTGGCTGGCTTTCGTCAGTGCAACTTTAAAGTCTTTCTCTGTGAGCAAGTCAACCGAATCCTTGCCATTCTGCATACGTCCAGAAGCATTCAAGCGAGGACCGATCTTAAAGACGATATCACTCATGGTTATCTCTTTGTCAGATAATCCGCAGATATCGATAATAGCTTTTAAGCCGATGCTCGGATTGGTGTTTATTTGCTTCAATCCATGATATGCCAAGATGCGGTTTTCACCCATAATCGGAACAATATCGGAAGCAATACTCACGGCACACAAATCGAGCAGTGGTATCAAACGATGGAACTCGATACCATTACTTATAGCAAATGCTTGCATAAACTTAAAGCCTACGCCACAGCCGCTTAAATGCTCATAAGGATATGTATTGTCAAGACGCTTGGCATTCAAAATTGCCACAGCAGGAGGCAATACATCATCAGGCACATGGTGATCACAAATGATGAAATCAACTCCTTTCTCTTTAGCATAGGCTATCTCATCAACAGCCTTAATGCCACAATCCAACACGATGACCAGTTTAACACCAGTTTCTACAGCATAGTCCACACCTTTAAACGACACGCCATATCCCTCTTCGTAACGATCTGGAATATAATAGTCGATATTGGAATAATACTCCTGTATGAACTTGTAAACCAACGACACGGCAGTTGTACCATCTACATCATAGTCTCCATAAACTAAGATGCGCTCTTTCTTACCCAGCGCTTTGTTCAAGCGATCTACCGCCACATCCATGTCCTTCATCAAAAAAGGATCAATCAAATCAGGCAGTTGGGGGCGGAAGAACTTTTTGGCAGATGGGACATCTGTAATGCCTCGTTCTACCAGCAACTTACCCAGGATCGGGCTGATACCCAGGTCCTGAGCCAGCTGACGGCTCGCCTCTGTCTGTTCGGTTGTAATGGGCAGATAATTCCATTTGTAAGTCATTATATATGTTCTTTTTATTTTTTATCATAGCCAGTGTGCTGGAAAGGATCAAAACAAAACATATTTTCCAACAAGCGGTAAAGGTAGGGAATTATCTGCAATTTTACGCTATAAAGGAATGTAAAAATTACACCAAATATGTAATTTATGTTAAACGGGGCTTATGGATGGTATTTTTTCTCCCTTCGGACATCTTTTCCCTCATAGGCACAGATGGCTTCTATCCATTCTTCGCGAAGTGGAATAGATTCAAGAGCTTTGAGATCATAGGTAACCATCACAGAGGTTCCTACACACTTCACCTCATTGGTGCGCACGTCAATCACACGTTGTGCTAAGGTAAAACTTTTAGTTCCAATTGCGGTAACAGCTGTCTGGACAGCCACGTCGTCAGTGCCACGAATCTGTGAAAGGAAATCGGCTGTAACATGCACCGCTACTATGCCAATGGAAGACCAATCAACATGAGGACAAACAGTTGCAAAATATTCACTCTTTCCAAGATCATAGAACTGGAAATAAACCACATTGTTGACATGACCAAACCGATCAAAGTCACCAAACCGCAATTGGATAGGTAAAGTATGACGGTAACGGATATTATCACTCGGATTTTTCATGATTTATTTTATTATCGCTGCAAAATTAGTAATTTTGCAAATGAAAAAGGCCAATAAACCCGAAAGTTTTATCACTGATCTTAAAAAAAGACAATAATGAATATCAACGACGACATACGCAAGGCATGCGAAGTAATGGAGAAGGGAGGGGTAATCCTCTACCCTACAGACACCATTTGGGGAATTGGATGCGATGCCACCAATGAAGAGGCGGTGAAACGTATATTCGAAATCAAGCACAGAGCAGACAGCAAAGCAATGTTAATATTAATTGACACCGCCGCCAAACTGAATTATTATGTGAAGGATGTTAGTGATGTGGCTTGGGATTTGATAGATTTGGCCGACAAGCCAATGACCATCATCTATGACGGTGCTCGCAACTTGGCTCCCAACCTTCTAGCAGAAGACGGCAGCGTGGGCATACGTGTAACAAACGAGTCTTTTTCCAAGCAACTTTGCCAAAGGTTTCGCAAGGCTATTGTATCAACTTCTGCCAACATAAGCGGCAATCCTTCTCCTGCTAATTTTAGTGAAATCAGTGAAGAGATAAAGCAAGCTGTTGACTACATTGTAGAAAACAGAAGAGATGAAAAGACCGAGGCAAAGCCTTCGAGTATTATAAAACTCAGTGCTAAGGGGGAAATAAAGATAATTAGAATGTAACTATGGAAAAACCCGTTATCAGAAAAACCCGTTTAGAGCGGTTCATACTATGGCGCGAACAGCATATTAGAGAGAAGCAGTTTGTGCTGGTACTAAGTTTCATTGTTGGTTTGTGCTGTGCAATAGCCGCTATCGTC
>OMSH01000140.1 GCA_900313715.1 uncultured Prevotellaceae bacterium | reverse complement strand
TTTTATATTTCTCCCTTCTTTATATTAGAGGAGGAACTTTTACCTATACTCCCAGCTCTCATACAGAGGAGGTGTCTTTAGGGGTGGGTAGCTGTATATTACGTCAGAGCCTCTGCAATTCTCAGGTCAAATTGAGTCGTAATCTTAATATTCTCACGATTGCCCTCAGCTAAAGCAACAGGGATGCCCATTGCTTCCACCACTGAAGCATCATCTGTGAAAGTATCAATATAGGGCTGCTCATAGGCATGTTTCAGTGTTGCTACTTCGAATACTTGCGGGGTTTGTACAAGCCGGTAGTCGCTGCGAGGGACAGTTTCTGAACCCTCAGCATCATTTAATTTCCTGATTGTTTCAATGACAGGTACTACCGGAATCACCGCCTTATACTCTTCCGCCAAGGCATAACAGCGTTGCAGCACTTCTTGCGACACAAAAGGGCGTACACCGTCATGTACCCCAACTACAGCATCAGTATTATCTGGTATCAATGCCAAACCATTCTTCACTGAGTGAAAACGTGTCTCGCCTCCAGTTGTTATCTGATGTGGAATGTTGCATTCGTGTCGTACACAGATTTGTTGCCAAGTCTCTTGTTGCTCTGCAGGCAGTACCACGATTATCTGTATCTTCGAGTCGAAAGAGTGAAAGGCTTGCAGGGTTCGAAGCAGAACAGGCTTGTCTTTTATCAATAAGAACTGCTTAGGTACCTCACTGCCCATTCGCAACCCCTTGCCACCAGCTACTATGATGGCGTAACGCTTCATGCCTGCACCATCATGGCTGCTTTCAGCTCAGCCACCTTGTCAGTACCAAATAGCATATCCACTACAGCCAAAGCGAATTCCAATGAAACGCCAGGTCCTTTACCAGTGACAATCAAACCATCACGCTGCACAGATGCACCAGTATATTCGGCTCCTTCCAAGAAACCCTCAAAGCCAGGATAGCAAGTAGCTTTCTTTCCTTTCAGTATGCCCAACTTGCCAAGTACCATCGGAGCAGCACAGATAGCGGCCACAGGTTTGCCCTTCTCTACCTGACGCACCAGTGCCTTACCCAAAAAATCACACTCGCTCAGTGTCTGTGCTCCAGGCATTCCGCCCGGTAACAGTAGCAAGTCGGCATCCATCAGGTCACAACTGTCGATGTTTTTGTCGCACAACACAGGCACCTCATGGGCACCCACTACTATTTCGTTGGGGGTTACTGATACCATCACCACGTCGGCACCAGCGCGCTTCAGCACGTCCACCGATGTCAGCGCCTCGATTTCCTCGAAGCCGTCAGCAAAAAATACATATACTTTTTTCATATTACCTTTTTAGTTTGTTTCTTTTTGCGAAAATACAGATTAAAGCTGAAAACGCAAAATGTTTTTGCAGGAATTAACCAAAGTAAAAGGATAGTGGCATACCCTCATCTACTTCTTTTCTTACATTCCCTCTTAACTCTCTTCTAAATCATCTTGAAATTACGTTTAGAAGATTGACCAATCCTATGCCAATGAATCTAAAAAGGAAGTTTGGCAATGATTAATAATTAAATAATGTTAAGAAATTAAGCTCTTAATTATTAGTTTGAAGTGCATGATGTAATTTAGCCACGAATTTTAAACAAATTAGGTTATGGAAGACAATAAAGAAAAGAGAGTGTTAAGGGTTGAACTCGAAGACACGGTAAAGAAAGTGTCCATTACCGGCATGGATAAGGATGAGAAGGTGGTGATGAAACAGGTGTTGGACGACGACGAACTGGATATGGCAGTAGGTGGCACCAGCGCTCCTTGCAGACCTGTGGGTGTGTTATACAAAAAAGACAGACCGTTACTCTCAGAAGGATCGCCAATTAGCGTAACTTGCGCATATAAACGATAAACAGAACTGCTCCCAGTCAGGAGCAGTTCTTGTTTTTTACTTCAGCAAATTCTTAAACGCCTCACCAAAGATTACGTATTGCGTGTTACCACCAACGGTACCCTCGTTCTGGCCCCATAGGAAAGGCCAGTCGTCATAGTTCTCGAAATGGTCAGGCTGACGGAATAGCAAGCCTGGAGCTACGTTGCCAGGGATGAATGAGAAG
>OMSH01000139.1 GCA_900313715.1 uncultured Prevotellaceae bacterium | reverse complement strand
TTATAAAAGGCTTAAAATCAATAGCGTTTTTTACCAAGTATCTAATAATCAGTTCAATTATGATTTCAAGTCCGTTGACTCAAAAAAGTATACAACAAACTAAAAATCAGTATTTTATAATGATTATCACGATTTTTTAATGGACACTAATGTATTCATCTATTAAACATATGAAAATGTACTATCAAGACCATAACTTCATCTACGAAGTTGATAGTTTTAATGTTTTATTCCAGATATTTCTTGGAAAAATCATCGCATACCTTATATTATATTCACTGTCTTGAGTCTCCTCATCTGCTGGGCTGGAGTCTCTTTGGGATTATTTCAATGGTCCGATGTTATCCTGTTCTTTGGCATTAACGACATCTTCACTACAGAATATTGGACATCGTTTTGGAACAGTCTTCTCTTAATCGTCAGCTCTTCGCCTTGTGGAATCTCTCCAGATTCTTTGTTTGTAAATTGTAAAAATAATCCGACTTCTAGAAAAATCGCCTGAAATTTGTTTTTTAAAAATAATGTCAGTATCTTTGCAATATGAATATAATTTTTACAACTAAGAATGGCTAACGAACAACCCATATATAATATGTCGTTTACTGCAGGTGCTGCCATGCTGAATGAAACGCATGCAGTTGCATCTGTTTTATTAGATTGTGACGGTGATTGGGATAAAACCAAAGAAGTCACTTTTAAGGAGAATCTCATGCTGAAAGATAAAGCCTCTTCAAATGCAAGATATTTTGCACTGATGAAGCAACGCCTTGAAGCACTAAATAATGAAGAATTAACAATGCTTGTTAATAGTACAGTATCTGTACGTCGCTTGTTGGTGCTTCTGGCTATTTGTAAAGCGCATCCCTTTATATACGATTTTATTTCGGAAGTGGTACGTGACCGCTTTTACAATCAATATGAGCGGATCTCCTATGCTGACTTCAACGAATTCTATAACGAAAACAAATATGTTCATCCTGAGTTAGAAAAAGTCACAGAACAAACTGTATCAAAGATGCGCCAAGTGATTTTCAGAATACTTGAACAAACTGAAATTATTGAAGACTCGGACTCTGGAATGCTGAGAAGACCCTATTTGTCTGAAGATGTAGAGCGTTTGGTCGTCAAGGACGATCCCAAATGGCTTGCTATATATCTCTATTCAAACAACGAAATTAACAATCTTGCTGATTTATATGCATAATCAAATTGATATCGAAACCCTTTTTGAGGGTATTTATAAAAAACTCATATCCCCTGATTTTGGAAAGAATCTAGGAGGTGAGCTCCCACTGTTTATTCAACCAGTGCCCCCTGAGCAGCAAATTGATGTTGAAAGCCAAATTAAGAGGCTTTCAACTCGATTGAAGAAGAAAGATATAGATTCTGTTTCAATTAACTTATACGACCTTTGTATGGATATTCTGCGTGAAGCAGATGTCCTCGAAGCGATCTTAGAGGGAGAAGCTGATATAGAACGAGAAGACATTATCTCTACCCTTGATAGCGTCCTTGACATTAAATCGGCCATCATTCCAAGAATCAAAGAATTTGTAGTTGAAACCAAACCACGGTATGCTTTTATTAGCGGCGTAGGAAGTGTTTATCCTTTTATTCGTTCACATGGTATTCTGAACAGCATTGATGAACTTACAGATGAATGCAACCTTATACTCTTTTTCCCAGGAGATTACAACAATCTTCATTTAAAACTATTTGGTATTATCTCAGATGAGAACTACTATCGCGGACATAATCTAAACGATATTCAATAAATTACTAACATATGATACAGGAACATATTTATACAAAAGACATTACCCGTAACATCAATGGTGTAATTAAGGCCGACAGTAAAGCAGAACTGGCTATCGAAGTAACAGAGTATGTAATAACTGCCGAACAACAGAAGCCGCAGTTGCTTCCTGCACTTTTTAAGACGTTAGTTCCACCTCAGAAACCTACCTGTGTATGGATTTCTGGTGACTTCGGAAGCGGTAAATCTCACTTACTGAAGATTCTCTCTTATGTATTGGAGAACGATTTAGAGGTTAATGGTCGCAAATGTGCAGAAATCTTTGCAGAAAAAGCTGGCGAGGATTTTGAGCTGAAGGGTGATATTCAGAAAGCATGTCGAATTCCAACAGAAAGCGTACTTTTCAACATCCAGGAAAAATTGGATGGTATTGGCAAGAACCAAATTGACCCTGTGCTTAATATATTTTTGAAGGAATTTAACCGCAAGCTTGGTTTCGATGACAAGAAACCTGAAATTGCTCATATTGAGCGCTATTTTGCGAACAAGGGGAAGTTCGAATGGTTTAAATCAGAATATAAAAAACGTTTCAACAAAGAATGGGTTGAAGATCGTCCATCCATATTATTGAAGAAACAGAACCTGGCTAAATTGTTTGCAGAAATGGAGGGTATCAGCGAAGCAGATGCCTTAAGTAACATTACTACGCAGATTAACAAGTACACTCTTGATATTGATGGTTTTGTGGCACTTGTCAAGGAACATCTGGAAAAACAGACTCCTGGCAGTCGTTTTATCTTCTTCGTTGACGAGGTTGGTCAGTTTATCGGAAAGGATGTTCATCGTATGCTGTCACTCCAGACCATCGCAGAAGGTCTTATTGACAAGACTGACGGTCGTGCATCTATCATCGTAACATCACAGATGGACATTGATGCTACGCTCGGTAATTTGGAGAAACAACAGAAGTATGATTTTTCTCGTATCCAAGGTCGTTTCACCACACGTATCAATCTCACAAGTGCTAATGCCGACGAGGTGATTCAGTGTCGTTTGCTTGAAAAGAAACCCGAACCACAGAAGGCTCTTTGTGCTGTTTACGACCGCCAGAAGAATATTATCAAGAGTCTCTTCAACTTTGGAGACAACAGCCAATTCAAATGTATCTATAAGTCAGCCGAACAATTTGCTGTCGACTTTCCTTTCATTGATTATCAGTTTAATTTGATACAACGTTCTATTATTGAATTAAGTAAAAACAATGCTTTTGCAGGCCAACAACAATCGGTAGGAGAACGTCCTCTTCTGATAATATCACAGGAAGTTGCTAAGGCCTATAAGGATAAAGACCTTGACCAGATTGTTCAGTTCTGTGACATGTATGAGGGCGTTCAAGGTATTCTTCAAACCAAAATTCAGACAGACATTCTACAAGCAGAACGTACCCTTAATGACGAAATGGCCCTAAAAGTATTGAAGGCGTTATTCTTAGTGAAGTATGTAAAAGGATTCCCTTCTACCGTTGACAACATTACCAAGATTATGCTTCCGACGCTCGATACTGACTTCCCCGAATATAAGAGCCAAATACAGGAAGCACTGAACAAACTGGTACATACCTCCTATATCGAAAAAGGTGCTAATGATGAGTACCACTACCAGACCAACGAGGAGAAGGACATTGAGACCGAAATTAAGAATGAGGAGCTTCAGCCAGATGCCATCAATAATGAGCTGAAGAAAATCTTCCGTGACGAGATATTCTCTGAGAATAGAATAAGGCTCTCAGCCTTTAAGACATTCTCTTATGGTCGAATGGTTGATGAGCAACAGGATGGTCGTGATGCTGAAATGTATATCCATTTCATCACACCACTCAATGGCCTTCAGTCAACTGATGAGCAGTCTATGTTGATGTATTCCATGGCTCACACGAACCAGCTGATTGTTGTTCTCGATGAAGATAAGTATATGGCCGAAGACATCTCTATGTTCAAAAAAGCAGATAAATGTCTTACCCGCCTTCTTTCTGCCAATACAGATAACTATCGTCAACAGATTGTCACTGACAAGCGCCGTGTCAATACTCGTCGACGTGAAAGTATTGTCCAACGTCTTACAGACCTAACAAAAGGGGCAAATCTCTATATATGCGGACAGAAGATAACTGACATTCGTCAAACAGACATCAGAGGGCGCCTGAACGAAGCAATGTCAAAGCTCGTTGAGCAGGTTTATACCAATCTTAAGATGCTGACCATCGAATATGATGATGCCATGCTGAAACAGATAATTGCCAATACTAATCCTGCAGGGCCTTTTGGTTACCAAATGGACAATCCTGCTCAGGAGGTATTCAACTGGATCAACCGCAACAAGCAGCTCAGCATTAGAACCAAAGTAAAAGACCTTGTGGACTACTTCCGTGGCAACACTTACGGATGGTACGAGACGGCAACTCTCTGTATTCTGGCTAAGCTCTATAAGATGGACAGGATATCGTTCCGCTCTAATGGTAGCCCTGTGCCAGACCGCGACCTCTATTTCAACATGACCAACTCAAATGCCCAGAGCATGTTATTGGTTGATATAGAAGAATCTATCTCTGCTTCACAAATAGCCAGGCTAAAGTCTCTGTACAAAGATTTCTTCAATGATGAAAGCTGTTCAGCTCAGAGTGCAAAGGACGTTCATCAGCAATTCATCACCCGTCTGAATCAGGAAATTGCAGAGTTGCGAAGCATCAAAGATCAGAACGACTTCGAGTTCACCAAACCTCTTGATCTGATTCTCACAGACTTCCAGCAACTGGCCAACTGCATCTATCCCGCTTTGTACAATAAGACCAGTCAGATAGAAGATGCCATTGATAGCAAGATCGACATTGTTGATGATATCAGTAACTTTGTTCAAGGCAATCAATTCAGCATATTCAAGCGTATTGATACAACTAAGAAAGGAAATCAAGCGAACTTTAGCTATGTGCCAGAGGATCTCACTAACACTTTGGATGAGATATATGTCTCTAAGACTCCTTGGAAGGAAATGACCAAAGCCAAAGAAACCTTAGATGCTATCAGTACTGAAATTACAACCCGTCAAAACACTGAACGTGAAGCTATTCTGGGTGCAATCACTGCAAAGCTGGAAGCTATAACAACACTTTCTACCTACGCTACGCTTGAAGCATCACAGCAGAGTCAAATCACGGCTATGTTTACTACACTGCAATCAGCTGCACAGAGTGAAAGATACATTGGCAATATTATTGCGATGAAAGATAAGATAAATAATGCATATAATAATTGCCTCAAATCAATTAATGCATGGGTAGAAGCAGCTGCTGAAGCAGAACGTAAACGTCAGGAGCAAGCTGCTGGTGGTGGAACAAGACCAACTCCTGCTCGTCCTGTCAAGACTTATGTGAACAGGCAAAGCGCTATGAATGTGCAGTTCTCTAAGTCCGTTTTGGAAACCAAGGAAGATGTTGAAGCATACATCGAAGCACTCAAAGAACGTCTGATGGGCTTTATTGACCAGAACAAGAATATCATGCTACAATAATTTTGAACTTCTAAATCCATCATAATATGGCAACAAATACAGCCGCCTTGAAGGTTTTTGCGCAGCAAACTCGCACCAAGCTAATCTCACTCATCACCACAAAAATGCAATTTGTCTTAAATGAAGACACTGCAGAGCTACGTGGATATGAACGCGAGATAGGTGAACTGCGTAAACAAATCAGAGAGAAAACAGAGAAGATAGTCATCGAGGAAGTTGCATATACATGGTTTAACCGTGTAATGGCCCTCCGATTCATGGATGCAAATGGGTATAATGCTCCGAAGATTGTAACTCCTGCTACAGGACAGACTCGTCCTGAAATACTGCAAGATGCAATGGGCGGTAGCTTTGATGAAGAATTGATGCTAACTGCTGAGGAAAAAATATTGCCAGAAACAAAGCTTTATCGAAAGCTTCTTGTAGCAGTATGCAACAAGAAAATGTCGGTGCCTATGCCTTTCCTCTTTGAACATATCAGCGACTACACCGAACTTTTGCTTCCCGACGATCTTTTGTCTGACCAGAGTTTCGTTAATGATATACGCAATGGGATGACCGATGAAGACTGTCAAAATGTAGAAATCATGGGCTGGCTGTACCAATTCTACATTACTGACAGGAAGGCTGATGCTGAAACCAAGAAGTCCAAGAAAGGTGGGTTGAAGAGTGATGAACAAGCGGCTGCCACACAGCTCTTCACTCCTCACTGGATAGTACGCTATATGGTAGAGAACAGCCTTGGTCGTATCTGGATGACTCTACATCCGGAAAGCTCCTTAATAAAGAAAATGCCATACTATATTGCAACTCCAGAAGGGCAGACAGACACTATTCCAGAAGATATTCACTCTGCCAAGGATATTCGTTTCATTGACCCGTGTATGGGTAGTGGCCACATTCTTGTTTATGCTTTTGACCTCCTGACAAAGATGTATGAGGAAGAGGGAGAACAGACAAAGGATATTCCTGCGCTCATTCTCGAAAACAACCTGTATGGTATTGATATTGACCGCCGTTGTTATCAGTTAGCAAGTTTTGCTCTTACCATGAAGGCAAGAGCCTACTATCGTCGTTATCTTCGTAATACAGTTAAACCTCATGTCATAGCACTGGAGAAAATTGATCGTGATGTTATTGAATCTGTTGGAACTTGGGATAAAAAATCTCTCATGTGGCAATTCGAGAACATAGACACGATTGGCTCTCTTTTGAAGGTGACACCTGAAGAGTGTGCAGCAATTAAGGTAGATGATGGCTTATTCAGAGAACGTCAGAAATTACTCAAAACACAGGCTGAATACCTGTCCAGAAAGTATCACTGTGTAGTAACAAATCCACCATACCTTGGGAAAGGCATGAGTAACGTTCTTAAGGATTACATTCAAAAGAACTATCCTAACACAAAAAAGGACACAATGGCGACCTTTATGGAAAGATGTATAAATATGTGTTCAACAAAAGGGAAGATAGCAATGATTAACATGCAATCATGGATGTTTATATCATCATATGAAGATTTCAGAATAAATTATCTTCCGACAGTTCATATAGACAGCATGCTTCATTTGGGGACTCACGCTTTTGATGAAATTGGAGGTGAAATCGTGAATAGTACAACATTCGTGATTTCAAATTACGAGCCTTATATAAACATCAATGGAATCATACAAGAAAGGACTGGTATTTATTATAGATTGGAGAGTTTTATTAGCTCCGAATTAAAAGAAAAACATTTCTTGAATCCATCACTGAGCAATCAAAAAATAGTATATTCAAATATTCCTCAATCAAAATTTGCAAAAATACCAGGTTATAGAATCGGATATTGGGCCTCTGATAAAATTATAGATTGTTTATCCCAAAAGACATTAGCAGATGTTGGCAATTCATGGCAAGGATTGGCAACGGGAGATAATGCAAGATTCATTCGATATTGGTATGAAATTTCTCTTTCAAAATTTGGAACTAGAATACCAGATACAAAAACTGCACACGAATCTGTATATAAATGGTTCCCTCTTAACAAAGGCGGTGGATTCAGAAGATGGTATGGTAGTCAAGAATCAGTTATTGCATATGATACTTATAATTATGAGGCTCTGTTGAACATGGGTAATCATCTCCCTTCTCGTTATTTATATTTCCAGCCAACAATTGCTTGGAATATGATTACGACGGGGACTCCTTCATTTAGATATTTTCCACAAGGTTTCATTTCGAATAACGCTTCCAATTGTTATTGTGGGCCAGATTTAATGACTGCGCTGGGGTTCTTGAACACAAAATTCATGTCATTAATTGCGACTTTATATAATCCTACTACGAACTTATCAAATGGTGTGGTTGGAGAATTTCCATATTTGACTATCACTGAGAATGGTATAAAAAATATAATTTTACAGTGTGTTAATATTTCACAAGAAGATTGGGATTCCCACGAAACATCATGGGATTTTAAGACCAATGAGCTTTTACGTCTTGCATTGGGATTATCTTCTGATCAAGTCAATGAATCGACTATGTCTGATGTATGCTGTAATGTAAGCCTTGAATCCCTTGTGTCTCAATATAAGACATATTGGAGCGACCAATTCATGCAGCTCCATTCTAAAGAGGAAGAGCTCAATCGTAAATTCATTGATATATATGGTTTGCAAGACGAGCTAACTCCTGATGTGCCACTTGATGAAGTGACAATTCTTCAGAAAGGAGAACAATCTATAGAGGATAATCAAATTGTTTGGCATGAGGATGTCATTATTAAGCAGTTTATAAGCTATCTTATTGGATGCTTCATGGGTCGCTACTCTGTCAACAAGCCTGGTCTCATCATAGCTTCGCAGGGGCAGAAAATAGAAGATTTGGATTTGCCAGTTCAGACATTAGAGATTGATAATGACGGTATCATCCCCGTCGTTCAAGAAGAAGATTTCTTTGCCGACGATATGACTCAGCGTATCGAGGCTGCTGTCAAAACATTGTTTGGAGAGGAACATTTCTATGGAAACATGAAGTTCATCAAACAAAGTCTTGGACAGGAACTTCGTGACTATATGTATAAGAACTATTATGCAGACCATCAACAGTTGTATTCTGTAAAAGGAGCTAAGCGTCCTATCTATTGGCTGTTCAGTAGCCAAATGGGAGACAAGAAAAAGAAGGGCTATTTCAAGGCACTGGTCTATATGCACCGACTGGAGGCCGATACGTTGTCTAAGCTACATGCCGACTACGTACATCCATATATTCAGAAGATAGAGCACCAGCTGATTGAGGCAGAGGATAACGCTACACGTGACGATCTCAGCCAGGCACAACATAACAAAGCCTTGAAACTGGCGGATGAGCTACGCGAGAAAGTGCGTGAGGTAAAAGCTTTCGAGACAACGCTTGTGGAGATAGCAAGTGCCCGCATCACCATCGACCTCGATGACGGAGTAAAGGCAAACTATCCCAAATTCTATCCGCTCGTTGAACCGATCAAAGGTCTTGATTCTAAAGAAGAGGATTAATGGCTATGTCAGATAATACATTAATTAAAATACAAGGGGTCTTGAATGACCTGATTGACAAGTACAGGCTTGTCTTCTGGTATGACAAAGAAGGTGAAATGAAAGAGTTTGTATCTTCACTTGACATCCCTGGGGTAGAAATACTCACGTTACAGAATAATGCATTCTCCGTTAAATATAGAATATTGAAAGGAGATAAGCCTGAGCGTGGTTTCATCGTGTATAGTCTAGAAGCGAAACCTGATGATGAGGACAATTGGCTCCTTGACCTACAGATGACAGCAGCACCTTTTTCTGCAGATATGGGTTCGCTCTATGCTGTAGAGTGTAAAATTCCACTTGAGCTGAAAGAAAAGGTTATTGATAAGCATTCTGAATTCTTCAAAATAGCAGATAATCGCAAGAGGCTTACAAACCGTCTGCGTGCTGGCATGGATGCCAGAGTAATAGAAAAGCAGATGCAAGCTGTTGTCTGCAAGACAGAGCCTGCATACGATCAGCTGACATGGACACTTGCAAAAGAATGCTACGACGAATCTACTGAAATAATTGATAAGTTGGAGAAGTACAACCTTCTGGATATGTACTGGAAGGAAATTGAGGCAGTCTTTGGATATAACAAGAATCACCAGATTAAAGACTTGCTGATTGTTCTCTTTAATGAAGACATGAATCGTCATCTTGAAAGTGCGACACTTCATAATGAGGCGCACATCTTTATGCGTGATTGGCGAGATAGCAGACTATATGGCGAATTGTATAAGCAGTGGGCTCATAAACTTGAAGATGAACTTGGAATAGCAGGTAAATTAGAAGGAGAGGACATTGAAAAGCTCATTCTAATTGAGACATTCCCATGTGTTGATAAGATAATTGCGAAGTATCTTCAATATGGAGTTTTGTCTGAGTCTATGTCTGTGGAGAAAATAGAGTCTATAGTTGATGAGCGTGAACATAAAATCTTTTTCTCTCTTGCAGCACATACAATTAAGGCACTCCTTGAAGCAAGAAGGTTAATTGTTGAGATTGACCAAAAGATGCAAAACGGTCACTTGCATATCAATTCCGCTATCGATGGCTTTAACTTGTACTATAACGACTTGTACACCATTGATTTACACTACCGTCATTACTTCCGAGAGGAGAAACAATCGGAAAGTAAAAAACTACTGGTTGAAGTCACTAAGGTAGTTGAGTCTAAATATACGAATAGCTTTCTGTTAGTACTTGCAAACAAGTGGCAGCCTCTTGTTGACAGCATGGATAAGTGGAGCATTGAGGGTATTTATCCTCAGCCCAGGTTTTATGACTATTATGTTGCACCATACGTAGCCAAAGGCGTGAAGGTTTTTGTCATCATTAGCGATGCACTTCGCTATGAAACAATGGTTGAGCTAGAGCAGAGAATAGCACAGGTAAGCCGTATGGTGACAAAGATGAATCCTCCTATGCTCAGCACACAGCCTTCTTACACGCAGCTGGGTATGGCTGCATTACTCCCCAACCGTCAACTCTCTTATGAAAAACAGCAGGATGAGGTTTTTGCAGATGGAATAAGTACAAAAGGTACAGATAGCAGGAAAAAAGTTTTGAATAATCGAGTACCAAAAAGTCTTGCTATCGCAGCAAAGGATTTCTTGGAGATTACCACTCCCAAGACATACTTTAAGGACTATGACCTTATTTATATCTATAGTAACAAAATCGACTTTAAGGGAGATAAACGGGAAACTGAAGGTGAGGTGTTTCAAGCTACAGAAGAAGAGTTTGATCACATTATTGATATTGTACAACTTATCCGTAATGGTAATGGCTCGAATATCCTGATAACATCTGACCACGGCTATATATACCAAAATGAGGACTTGGACGAAACCGAGTTTGCCAATTTTGAAGTGATGGGTGATATTATCACTGACACACGTCGTTTTATCATTGGTAATAATTTACAGCCAGGATCAGCTGTGAAAACATGGAATAGCGAGGACGTAGGATTGAAGGCTGGCCGTCAAATACAAATCG
>OMSH01000138.1 GCA_900313715.1 uncultured Prevotellaceae bacterium | reverse complement strand
TCGACACAAGACCTTGTCGTGAGGCGACGATAGATGACATTGACACAGAAACGATTATCAAGGAGTATCTGCCAAATGCCATTGATGAAGAAACGCTGGCTACAGATAAACGTACACTTAAGGAGCAGTTAGCGTCCTTACGTCTTTTCAATATGCAATGGGATTGCCCAACGTATGCTGCACTGATCATGTTTGGCAAGAATCCAAGATACTTCATGCCAGGGGCATATATCCAATTTGTACGCTTTAAGGGCGAAACCAATGGAGGAATGATACTTAATGAAAGACGTTTCGAAGGATGCCTATACAAGATGCTGCCCAATCTGGAAAACTTCATTCGCGATGGTATAGTTACCAAACGTCCTGTTCCTGTCAGCATTCTGAGAGAAAAGGATGTGCGTAACTACCCCTATAAAGCATTGCGAGAGTTAATGATGAACGCCGTGATGCATCGCGATTATCAGGCAAACATGCCTACTCGCCTTTATCAGTACGATAGTCACATTGAGATTATGAATCCTGGTGGTCTCTATGGACAGGCTCGCCCTGAGAACTTCCCTCATGTAAACGACTATCGCAACAGCGTGGTGGCTGAGATGATGAAGAATTTGAACTACGTCAATATGTTTAATCATGGCGTAGGCGAAGTGCAGGACTTGTTAAAAGAGAACCAAAGTCCAGCTGCAGAGTTCAATGTCAGTCTTGTCACAGCATTCAGTGTAATAGTACGAGAGCCCGTTTTTGCAGAGACCATGCAAAAAGCCAAGCAAGACGATCAGAATGTCCTGAAAGATGACGCAAAAGAGCTGTCGGATGTCCTAAAGAATGTCCTAAAGGATGTCCAGAAGGAAAAACTAAAAAAACTAACTGAAAGACAGATAGATATACTTGAATTCATAGTCCAGACTCCTAATATTACCTTACAGGAAATGTCCAAAAGACTTAAAGTGTCTGTAAAGACCATCCAACGAGATTACACTGCTATAGAAATGCAGGGCATTAATATCGTTCGAAAGGATGGAAAAACCTATGGAGAATGGAAAATTGAAGTATAGTTTAGCACCCATTATGGATATGGGTAGAGTTAGGAACTACGAAATGGAGGTAGAAAATAAAAAAACAAATAATTATGGCAACAATAGAAAACGCTAAAAAGGAAGAACCTTATTTGGGAAATAGTGTAAGTAGCCCCGTTTACGCAACAGAAAACAATAAAGAGGATGCTTTGGAGACAAAGCAAAGCGACTCTTCGATACTTAAGAAAGCTTTTACATTCTTTATGATTCCTTTTTATTATGAGGGAGAGTATAAAGTGCTGGACGCAGAAAACTGCCCATCAAAAGCAATATGGGAAAAAGCAAAAGGCAGAATCCTTAATGAGGAGGATGATGTCCTTTATCCATACATCATCAACTTTCTTCAAGGTCAAATAGATAAGGAAACCTGTCAATTGGATCACTTGCATGTTTATAACATAAATTCAGACTCCAAATCTTCTGCAAAGAAATTTTGGGATGCTTTCGCCCATAAGCCATATGCGGAAGCAGATAATAACAAACAAACAAAGAAGAAGGAAAAGAATGAAGAGAATGAAAAAGATAAAAGTCTTCATGTTACTGGCATTGAAATAGAAAACGATGACAAGAGCCAGAAGGAAATAAGACCTATAAAGTTCAATCTTACCAGAGATAATGGTTATACAGGCTTTAAATCACCCCATTTGTTTATTTCCCCAACAGCGAATATTGGCATCCTGACTTTCTGTATAGAACTTGGTAAGGAAAACAGGTCGTTGGATGACTTCAAGCTATTGAACTATGCCCTTCACAAAATTAGCAAGCCTCTTAACAAATGCTCTACTCCCGGTTTTCAACTAAAGAATGTATCATTTTATAACGAGCAAGCAAGAATCTCTTCTGAAAACAAAATTATTGATTATCGCAGAATAATAGAACCACACGAAGGAACGGATAAGAAATGGATGCCTTATGTGGAATTTTCATGGAATATCCGTACACTCATTAATATGTTACTTGCAGATGTTAAAGGAATTGTACAAGATGAAGGTTGGATACGTGAAACAGATGTTAGGCTATTCAGTGACACTAGAGCTCATCTTTTTTCTTATTGTCAAATAGACGGAACCGTTACGTCGTGTGAATTTGATGATATAAAACTCGATTTAATGCGACTCAGCCGCTGTGTTAACAACAAATACATACTACCTACCGATGAAACTACTGTAAAGGAAATGTGTATGATGACTTTTAGTAACATTTTTTTTTCTTCATCTGTTGAAGGTGGAGCTATGATTGCTATAGCAAAGAAAGAAAATGAAGAGTTCATAAAGCAAATAGACAATCAGAGTTTACCACGGTATATGGCTATCTACCTGCTTGTATTGATACAAAGATATTCTATGCTTCACATCAATCGTCAACTGACAGAACTATGCACCACATCTTCCGATGCTCAATTATGGAACATTCTTAACATTATTAAAAAAGTAAAAGTACATTGTTACTATACAGACGTGTCGCCGTATTCCCAGCATAACCAGTTTTACCAACATTGTAATAAGAACCTTCATGTTCGAGAGACCTTTAATGAAATAGACAACAAAACGAAGATACTGAATCTCACCATCAGTCATGACATGCAAAAACTGCTTGAAGAGCAGAAAAAGGCCATTGAATTGCAACGTGCAGAAGATGAGAGACGAGAAAGAGAGAGACAACAATTGGAGAAAGAGAGAGACAGGATACTCCGCACAGCAGAAAGGAAAGCGGAAAGTGGCCAACATAGATTGAATCTGGTTGTTGGAATCCTGACAGTATTCCAGGTTGCTGGGGTCATTCATCAGTTTACAGATAAAACTTGTTTTAAATGGTGGTCAGTAACCTTTACCTTTGTGATAAGCCTTATTCTTTTATTCATTGTTGTGAATTGGGAGAAAGAAGACAATTCTATAATTAAGTGGGTTAGAAATATCTATTATAAGAAGAAGAACAACAACAAACAAGAATAATAGCATCTATGCCCGCCCAATTTAACACCCTATGCCAGGAAGCCACGCTCTTAGCCGCATGGAATGCGGTGAAGAGTAAAGGCTCCGTGGGTGGAATTGACGGCATAACTATTCAAGAGTTCGACAAGCAGAAGCACAACCAAATAGTATCGCTTATCAATGAGCTAAAGGAGGGGACTTGGAAGCCTCAACCCTATTTGGAGATAGAAGTGCCTAAGAACAAACATCCTGACGAGGTACGAAAATTAGGAATGACAGCCATCCGTGACAAAATTGTACAGCAAGCCATTAGGGCTATCATCGAACCTCGTTTTGAACGAATATTCGTAGGGAACAGCTATGGCTATCGCCCTGGAAAGGGTGCCACAAGAGCCATCAAGCGAGTATTAGCGGAATGTCGCAACAAGAAATATAAATATGTGCTGCGACTGGATGTCGATAATTATTTCGACACAATAGACCATTTCCTTTTGCGAAGAAGGCTGGTGGCTACCGGCACAGATGAAGAGATTGTGCGCCTTATCATGTTAAGCATTGAAATGGGTAAGGTGAAGCAAAACACCCGAGAATGGGTGGATAGCGAGTTGGGTACCCCGCAAGGTGCCATTCTCTCTCCATTATTGTCTAATCTCTACCTGCACTCTTTTGACCAGTTTGCGGTAAGTCGCGGAGTGCCCTACATCCGATATGCAGATGATTTCCTGTTCCTTTGTGAGACGAAAGAACAAGCGCAGGAAATTCTGAACAAGACAGAGAAACACTTACGCGAAAAGTTGAAGCTGGAGCTAAACCAACCAACAACGATTACCAATCTTGCTGATGGGTTTGACTTTCTTGGCGTTACCATAAAAGATTATCAAGTAACAATCACTGCTAAAAAGCGTGAAGACCTTTGCCAACGCATTCTCTCGCTGGAAGTGGATGCATACGGCTTAACAAGCAAATCATCGAAAACTTGGACAGGCTTCAGCAACTATTATGCCCAGTTGTTGCCCGAGGACGATTTGGAGTCATTTGACGCATACTTAATGATGCGACTAGAGGCCATCGTTAAGGAACAGAAAGATCTCTTCAGTAGCAAGGCGAAGCTTCAGATGGCTTTGAGCACAATTCCGTTCCTATCGAAACAATACAAGAAAAAACGGAGTTTCTTCATCTCTGAACTCTTGGCTGAATATGCCATCAGCAAAAGCGAGGAAAAGCAACTGGCGGGACAGAAGAAAAACCAGAAGTTAATAAATGAGCGCAAGAATGAGTTCAGACGCAAGGAAGCTGAAGGCAGCGGATTATTAGTAGATAAGCCCGGAACGTTTATCGGATTGACCAACAGAGGCGTAACGGTATCTTACAAAGGTAAGGTAATCTCACAGCAGCTTTCTGAAAACCTGTCACAGATTGTCATTACGGGCAATGGCGTTTCACTCTCATCAAATCTGATGGGTTATTGCATGAGCCATAAGATTCCAATAGACCTATTCGACCATCAGGGCACACATCTGGGTTCATTCATGTCTTCACGATGGATGGAGAACTCATTGTGGGCCAAGCAGGCTGATGCAGACGCTTCTTTGAGAAACAGCATAGCATTAGGTATAATTGAGGGAAAGATAAAGAACCAATATGGCTTGCTAAAATACTTCCACAAATACCACAAACAGCGTTTTCCTGCCTTGCAACAAAAGATAGAAGCGGTGGAACTAAAGTTCAATGCTTTCAGTGAATTTAAGAAATCTATGCCAATAGATAGCGATGAGTTCATACAAAAACTGATGGGCCACGAAGCACAGGTAGCCATATTCTACTGGGACTATATCCGGGAACTTGTTGTGGATGACAATATAGGGTTTGACAAGCGTGAGCATAAGGGAGCAACCGACTTGATGAACAGCATGTTGAACTACGGTTATGCGATACTCTACGTAAGGGTGTGGCAAGCGTTGCTGGCTGCACACCTCAATCCCTATGACAGTGTTATACATGCAAAGCAAGCTGGCAAACCAACGCTGGTTTACGATTTAGTGGAAATTTTCCGTAGCCAGGTAGTAGATAGAGTGGTGATTAGTCTTATACAAAAAGGGCAAGAGTTAGCTGTAAGAAACGGACTGCTTACAGACCAAACTAGGCAGCTGCTGGTGAAGGCAGTGATGGAGCGGCTAGCTCGGTATGAAAAATGGCAGGGTGAAGAGATGAAAATGGAGCAGATTATCCAACGGCAAGCAAAGATGCTAGCACAAGCTTATGATAGCAGAAAGAAGTTCAAGCCATACGTGGCAAAATGGTAAGCGAATATGAAGAAGAAACATTTTTATGTCATTGCCTACGACATAGGTGACGACCGCAGAAGGGATAAAGTGGTGAAGGTGCTGGAGAAAGTGGGTACAAGGGTTAACTTCAGCGTCTTTGAATGTATGCTCACAGAGGTACAATATAATAAGGTGTATTCTCAGTTGGAGAAGATTGTTGTTCGACGAGAAGACAAGGTGATTATCTATCCCATCTGCACAGAATGTTATGCTAGGATTGACTATATACCAGTGAACAAAGTGAATGGTCCGATTAAGATTGTAGTGGTGTGATGCCTTTTTCTCTTGCGAAAAATGAGAATAGGGATAAGAGACATTAAATGAATGAATTGCTTATTTTTGACGGTTTTGACATTTGCGATTCTTTATCGAAAGAAGAATCTTTTTTGAAGGAACCTGTTTTTCTTGCGAAAAATGATTATCTTTGTATCGATGAAAAGGCGTTTTTTACAGCCTTTTTGAAAACATGATTTCGCAAGAGATGGGAAACCGTTTTTAGACGGTATCATTTGCGAAAGTTTTTAAAGTAAATATTACACAGAAAATTAGCGAGATACTATTTTTGTTGAATCATTAAAACCAGTTTATGCGTATGAAAAAGCAAGGCTTTTGCGAAAATCTGTTGTGGCAAGGCTGCAACTTTCGCAATTACAACAGCTTGAATTGTTTCTGGGGTGAAATGATTCAGAAGAATGAAAACGCTATCTCAATGAAATTCAGAGCGTCGTAGAAGCTATTCGTTTGGAATGGTATGACGACTTCATTGTTCATCACTTGCTCATTGTTCTGAGCGGTCGTAGAAGCTATTCGTTTGGAATGGTATGACGACTTCGGTCGGGTTCGGGTTCGGGGGTGTTTTTGACGTCGTAGAAGCTATTCGTTTGGAATGGTATGACGACTTTCTACCTTTACTACGTCATCCACCTTTACGGGTCGTAGAAGCTATTCGTTTGGAATGGTATGACGACCAGTTTCTTGGTTTTGAAAGCGGCAATGTTGCCGTCGTAGAAGCTATTCGTTTGGAATGGTATGACGACAGATTGACGCCATTGCCAATGCCGTTGCGAGAACGGTCGTAGAAGCTATTCGTTTGGAATGGTATGACGACTTTTAACTTCGCCAACACTTAGTCCCAGAGACTGTCGTAGAAGCTATTCGTTTGGAATGGTATGACGACCCTAGGCGATCGACTTCGCGGTTGTATTTTCCAACGTCGTAGAAGCTATTCGTTTGGAATGGTATGACGACATTGGATATCATGTCCGAACGTGGTTGTCTGCAGTCGTAGAAGCTATTCGTTTGGAATGGTATGACGACATTATTGAGGTCTCGACAAGACCGTCCGGTGCCGTCGTAGAAGCTATTCGTTTGGAAATGGTATGACGACCTCTCTCGGTAGCCTTTGAGCCGTCAGGTTCGCGTCGTAGAAGCTATTCGTTTGGAATGGTATGACGACCGCTAAAGCCGTTATCGAAGGCCACGCCTCCACCAGTCGTAGAAGCTATTCGTTTGGAATGGTATGACGACTTTGAATATTCCAACGATACCTCCCCATAGAAAGTGTCGTAGAAGCTATTCGTTTGGAATGGTATGACGACTTTTGTCGCTTTTTTTCAGAAACATCTTCCCCATGTCGTAGAAGCTATTCGTTTGGAATGGTATGACGACTGTCTCGCTTTCCAAGAAGAAACCGTTCTTTACGTCGTAGAAGCTATTCGTTTGGAATGGTATGACGACAAGATACCTCCGAGTACAGCACCAAAAATGGTGTCGTAGAAGCTATTCGTTTGGAATGGTATGACGACCTTCGTTACCTGCACTCAGACCATCTGAGCCTAGTCGTAGAAGCTATTCGTTTGGAATGGTATGACGACTTTTACAGTTCATTAATATCCACCCACACGTTATCGGGTCGTAGAAGCTATTCGTTTGGAATGGTATGACGACCTTTTAATTTTAGAATTGACCTCGGCGATAAAATGTCGTAGAAGCTATTCGTTTGGAATGGTATGACGACTACAGGCAATCGTGGAACTTATCGTTCCCGTCCAGTCGTAGAAGCTATTCGTTTGGAATGGTATGACGAC
>OMSH01000099.1 GCA_900313715.1 uncultured Prevotellaceae bacterium | reverse complement strand
CTGGATCAAGCCCAGGCTGACCCACTAACAAGAAAAGGCGTAAACGGCAACTATTAAGCTGTTTTGCGCTTTATTGCCAATAATATACAATTAAAATGACAAATTATCCGCAAATAAACCTCAGTGAATGGACACAGGTGGGTGAAGGTTATAATGGCCAAGCATTCGTTTCTGCTGCTCACCCTGGTATGTTGTTGAAAATAGTTAGAAGCGATATGGGCTCAGCCGAGAAGGTGGAGCAAGAATTCTATGCTGCACAAACAGCTTTCAGAATAGGGCTACCTACGCCTAAGATGTATGAAATAGTAAGAGATGGCAATGACCACGGCTACCTGTGTGAGATAATTGAAGGGAAAAAGTCATTTGCCAGACTTTGTGCTGACCTTCCTGAGCATATTGCGGAATATGCCAATAAAATGGCACAGTTAGGAAAGGAGCTACATCAAACGACCATTGAGGAGAACAACTATGTAGTACCCATGAAACGACTGTTGCTAAATGCATTAAAAACATCTCCCATAGTGTCGGAAGTTCAAAGGGAACTACTGACAAAGGTAGCAGAGTCCATGCCAGAAACCCAGTACTGCTTGCATGGTGATTTCCAACCTGGCAATATCATCGTTGCCAAAGGACAACATTACTGGATTGATTTGGGGTGGTTATCACAAGGGTACTATATGATGGACTTGGCCCATCTGTATAAAATGATGGTGGAAGACAGTATTCTTCCTGCCGTGCAGAACCTTACCCACATGAGCCGCGAACAGATGTTAGATTTCTGGAGTGAGTTTGCCAAAGCCTACACAGGCAACACCAATGTAGAAGCACTGAATCAAGAGTTACACCCGTATGCCGCTCTCGACTTGGTGCGTTCCTTCTACCTCCACCCCACTAAGAACCCAGTCCTGCTGGGATATATGAAAGCACGTATAGAGGACGAGCTTCGTGACATAAAGTAAGTGCTAACTTGGCTATCTTCAGATACAAACCATGTTGTCTATTTGCTAGGCTGAATATAAGACTATGCCTTTCTATTATTGTCCTCGCTTTTATTCGTCGTACAACAAATACTCTTTCCTGTCCCTTTTGAACTGCTCCACATCAGGCTGCCATCGGGCTTTGATCTCATCGGCAGTGGCACCCTGCTCAATCATCTGACGCACCCAGGAAACACCTATGAGCTTCTCGAAGAAAGAAGTGAAGAACTTATCGCCCATGCCAAGGTCATGGTAGGCATCAATGAGGTAGCTGAGGTCAATACCCTTGGTGGTGAGACTGTCCATTGAAAGGGTGGTGAGGTCAACTCCCTGACAGACTTTGCCAAGCAGTGGAGGGTTCTTGGCACCTACCCTACTTTCAGGTACAAAAGTGTAGGTGCGACGCTTCAGTGCAGGATGGCCATAAACCTGGAAGGGATGGTCGGTGCCACGACCTACACTTACAGGCGTAGCCTCGAAATAACATAACGAAGGGTAGAGGTAGATGGCGCGCAAATTAGGCAAGTTAGGCGATGGGGGAACCTGAATATCTGTCAACGTATGATGGGTATAGTTCTGGCAAGGAATGACTACCAACTGACACACTGCCTTGGTTCCTAACCAGCCTTTGCCAACGGCCATCTTCGCCAATTCACCCAAAGTCATGCCATGCAGCACAGGGATAGGCAACCAACCTACACCGCTCTTGTATTTCATATCCAAGACAGGACCATCGACTAAATGACCGTTGGGGTTGGGACGGTCAAGGATGATAACCTGCTTGCCATAGTCAGCACAGGCTGCCATCAAGCGACACATAGTAATATAATAGGTATAGAAACGAAGACCTACATCTTGGATATCAACCAAAAGGACATCGAACTTACTCATGGAGGCTTCCGAAGGGCGATTGTTGCCAGCATCGTACAATGAGAGAATAGGAATGCCTGTCTTCTCATCAACACTACTGGACACATGCTCGCCTGCGTCAGCAGTACCACGGAAGCCGTGTTCGGGGGAGAAAATGGCAGTGACGTGCTGCCCGTCGCGCAATAATTTGTCAACTATGTTTTCTCCATCGGGCAGCAAGGCTGTATGGTTGCCAAAAAGTGCAACACGCTTACCCTCCAAAAAAGAATAGTACAACTCGGTACGGGCATTACCAGTAATGACAGTGTTACCTTGGGCTGTTACAAAGGTCGTTTCTTGCGAAATGTTCTCTTGACGCCTGGTATGAGCGTTACAACTGACACTACCAAGCAGAACCAGAGCAAAGAAGTAGTATGATATTATCTTCATAACAAGATGGGGATTATTCATATAGTTTGCAAATATATAAATATAAACTGAAAGAGGAAAATAGAATAAGGGGTTCTCCTTAAAAAAGGGAATGGAGAATGGAATAAGAAATGTGAAGAAAAAGATTGAATAAACAACAATCTCTTATGTTTATTATGGCTTTTTTAAATGTACTGTTTACATTTTTTAGTGAACTATTTATTGGGAATTAGAAAAAAAGCATTACCTTTGCAGAAACCATTTAGGGGATCAATGAAGTTAATAATAGAAACAGGTTCTTTCGGTACAGAATGGGCTATCATAAGTGATAGAAAAATAGTGGCTGAGGCTCAGACCGAGGTCATAAACCCTTATTTTCAATCACGTAGAGAGATTAGCAGATTGGTAAGACTCAATCTGCCTAATAGTTTTTTCCATAAAAAATATGAAAAAGTTTACTTCTACGGGTCGCGATGTGGCACGGAGGAGCGCAAGAAGAAGGTGGAGCAATCACTAATATCTCAGTTTAAGGCGCATGTGATGGTTGACTCTACTTTGCTGGCTGCGTCGCGCGGAATCCTACATGAAGATCAGGGTATAGCTTGTGTATTAGGCAACCACTCTGGATCATGCCACTATGACGGGACAAAGATTACTGAAAAGGTATTGTCGGGTGGCTACTTGCTGGGGGATGAGGGTAGCTCTATCGTGCTGGGACGTATGTTCCTATCAGATGTAGTGAAAAGCATGGGGCCTGCTGACCTTACAGTGGACTTTTACGAACATTTTTCGGTAAGTCCCAACAAACTGCAAGACATGGTGTATGAGTTGAAGGAACCTGACCTGTTTTTGGCTGATGTGGCGATTTTCTTGAAAGAACACAAGGAGCATCAATACGTGAAGGATCTGGTAATGAGAAATTTCAAAAGTTTTTTTGTGCGGTGCGTGATGCAGTATGATTATAAGAATCTACCTATTTGTGCAGTGGGACACATGGCGCATGACTTCAAGGATATATTAGAGGAAGTTGCGATGAAATATGGCTCACATTTGGTAAAAGCAGTGGAGTTGACACCAATGCATGGACTGCTGAAATATCATCTAAAACATCCTGAGGTGTAAAAAAAGGCTGCAAATCGCAGCCTTTTTCGTTAAATAGTCAATCGTTTATAAAGCTTGCTCTTTAATAAGGTACTCAGCTATTTGCACCGCATTAAGGGCAGCGCCTTTCTTAATCTGGTCGCCCACAATCCAGAAAGTGAGACCGTTGTCATTGGCGAGGTCCTTACGGATGCGACCGATATAGACAGGATCCTTGCCTGCCAAGAAGAGTGGCATTGGGTATTTCTTTTCTGCAGGGTTGTCTTCGATGACCAAACCCTCGGCCTTGGCAAAGGCTGCTTTGGCTTCTTCTACTGACACGGGACGCTCTGTCTCTACCCAGATAGCCTCGGAATGGGAGCGCAACGATGGCACACGTACACAGGTAGCACTGACGCGCACATCACTATGCATGATCTTGCGGGTCTCATTAAACATCTTCATCTCTTCTTTGGTATAGTCGTTTTCAGTGAAAACATCGACCTGAGGAATAAGGTTGAACGCCAACTGATACTGGAAGCGTTCGACAGTGACTGGCTCACCTGCCAACACCTGACGGTACTGCTCGTAAAGTTCGTTCATGGCGGCGGCACCAGCACCACTGGCAGCCTGGTAGGTGGACACATGCACACGGGTAATGTGTGACAGCTGTTCAATGGGTTTGAGGGCTACGACCATCTGTATGGTAGTGCAGTTGGGATTGGCAATAATGCCTCGCGGACGTACCTTAGCATCAGGAGCATTGACCTCAGGCACTACCAAAGGCACATCAGCATCCATGCGGAAGGCACTGGAGTTATCAATCATCACGGCACCATACTTGGTGATAGTCTCGGCATATTCCTTAGAGGTGCCGGCACCAGCCGATGTGAAGGCAATGTCAACACCCTTGAAGTCGTCGTTATGCTGCAGGAGCTTGACCTTAATCTCCTTACCTCTGAAAGTGTAAGTACTACCCGCACTGCGTGGCGATCCAAACAACAGCAGTTCGTCAATGGGAAACTCTCTCTCTTCGAGTACGCGCAGGAACTCTTGTCCTACGGCACCACTTGCTCCAACAATTGCTACTTTCATATCTTCTTTGTTTAAATTCCATGCAAAATTATAACAATTTGGTCAATAAATAATGCAAACTGGGAAATTTTTCGTTATTTTGTAGGGGGAAATACTCTTCCCGCCTTACAAAGAACAGACAGCATGGAGTGGTTGTACCAATATATCAGTTTCCCCATTACCGACCCCACCTGGATATTCCTGTTGGTGCTGGTGATGATTCTTTTTGCTCCTATCGTTTTGGAAAAACTTCGTGTACCTCATATCATTGGTATGATTATGGCGGGTTTGCTTGTAGGTGAGCATGGCTTCAATATCCTGGCGCGAGACAGCAGTTTCGAGTTGTTTGGCAAGGTGGGACTGTACTACATCATGTTCCTGGCAGGACTGGAAATGAACATGAATGACTTCAAGGAGAACAAGTATAAAGCTATGACACTGGGTCTGCTATGTTTCTTCATACCCATCACCATAGGCTTCATAACTAATCTAAGCATACTGCACTACAGTGTGGCGACAGCTGTGCTGCTGGCCAGTATGTATGCATCAAACACGCAAGTATCGTACCCCATCGCAATTAAATATGGTATTTCCGGACAACGGGGGGTGAGTATTGCCGTAGGTGGCACGGCTGTGACAGACACGCTGACGCTGTTGGTACTGGCAGTGGTGGCTGGTGTACACCGTGGGGACACGGATGGGAGCTACTGGATATTACTCGTGGGCAGGGTTATTGTGATTGGTACGCTCATCATTTTGCTATTCCCGCGCATAGCGCGTTGGTTCTTCCGTCGCTACGATGAGGTGGTGACACAGTATATCTTCGTTCTGGCCTTGGTGTTTTTAGCGGCAGCATTGATGGAGCTGGCAGGTATGGAGGGCATATTAGGAGCCTTCCTCACAGGCTTGGTGCTGAACAGGATGATACCACATGTGTCGCCTTTGATGGGGCATCTGGAGTTTGTAGGCAACGCGCTGTTCATTCCTTATTTCCTCATTGGCGTAGGCATGCTCATCAACCTGCACGTACTATTTAGCAGTCTGAACGCCTTGATAGTAGCGGCGGTAATGATTGGGGTGGCGCTTACGGGCAAATGGATAGCATCGTTCCTGGTACAGAAGATATTCGGATTAAAGAGCATAGAACGGCGACTGATTTACGGTCTGAGTACGGCACAGGCGGCGGCAACACTGGCGGCAGTGATGGTGGGCTATAACATCATTTTGCCTGATGGCTCTCGTCTGCTGAACGAGGATGTGCTGAATGGTACCATCTTGCTGATTCTGGTGACGTGCATTGTGAGTTCATTAGTGACGGATCATGCAGCACGTCAGATTGCCATAAACGAGACACAGCCCGACGAACACTTGCGCCGCTCAACGGAAAAAATTCTCATTCCAGTGGCATACCTCGACACGATAGACTATCTGATGGAGCTTGCGTTGATGATTAGGAGCACGACATTCGAAGACAATATATTGGCGCTGCACGTAATGACTGACGCAGGTACCGAGCAGAGTGAAATGAAGGGGCGTCTTTGTCTTGATAAGGCAGCCAAGGCGGCAGCAGGAGCGAACGTGAGACTGGTGCAACTTAGCCGTTATGACGTGAACATATCGTCGGGCATCATTCATACTGCAAAAGAGCAGGATGCCTCGTGCCTCGTGGTGGGCATGCACCGCAAGATGAACATCATGGACTCGTTCTATGGAAAGGTGACAGAGGGCTTATTGAAAAGTTTTCATCGTGAGGTGATTGTGTCTAAGTTTCTGATGCCACTGAGTACCATAAGGCGCATCGTGGTGGCGGTGCCACCTAAAGCTGAATATGAGGCGGGTTTTCAGAAATGGTTACGTAACGTGTGTCGCATGGGGGCGGTAATGGGATGCCGTGTGCATTTCTTTGCCAACGAGAAGACAACAGGCTACATACAAAGTTTTTTGGCTACGAAATATAAGCAGACGCGCACAAACTTCTCGCTTTTAGAAAAATGGGATGATTTACTGCTGCTGACGGGTTATGTAAACTACGACCATCTACTGGTGATTGTTAGTGCTCGCAGGGGCTCGATATCATACAACCCGCTGTTTGAAGAGCTGCCAAAACAGATTGGCACATACTTCAATAATAGTAGTCTAATGTTGGTATTCCCCGATCAGATAGGCGATGAGGTGAAAGAGACCATCACCTTCTCGAAGCCTCTTGGCAGCAACGACGTGCAGCTGTATGAGAAGATTGGGGCATGGCTATATAAATGGTTAAAAAAACAATAGTAATGATTCATCTGGAAAATATAGTGAAGAACTTTGGATCACTACAAGTGTTGCGAGGAATCAGCCTTGACATCAAGCAGCATGAGGTGGTAAGTATTGTGGGACCAAGTGGCGCAGGCAAGACAACCTTGCTACAAATCATAGGTACACTGGATGCACCGGATAGCGGCAAGGTGCTGATTAACGGACTGGATGTGCTACAACTGAAGGAACGGACATTGTCGACATTCAGAAACCAGCACATAGGTTTTGTGTTTCAGTTTCACCAGCTGCTGCCTGAGTTTACTGCCATTGAGAATGTAATGATGCCAGCACTGATAGCGGGGAAAGATCGTCAAACAGCTCGGCAGGAGGCGCTGGAACTG
>OMSH01000137.1 GCA_900313715.1 uncultured Prevotellaceae bacterium | reverse complement strand
CATGTCTCCGCATATCTTTGCCCATCGCAACGACATCGACCTTCAGGTTCCGCCAGCGTACAAGCAAGAGTTTGAGGAACCTCTGGACCCCCAGACACCGCAGCACCACAAGGCACCGCAGCACTACAAGCCCTCACCAAAATAAGAGGGCTACCCTTACTCGTTTCCTGGATGGCCCAGGCCCTTTCTGTTATGCCAAGGATAATCCAAGCTCAGGCCCTTTCTGTTATGCAGAGAGAGCCAAAGCCCTCCCCTAATAATAAGAACGTTCTCGCCTGCCTGTTTCCTGATTCACCGACAGCAAAAAAAAACTTTGTTGGCATCAAGTGCCGCGTTAAATTATGTTATCATCATGCAATGTTTCACGAATTCTGCATTTATTAAGTACATTAGTAATTAAATTTGCGCAATTTTAAAGGTAAGACTATGAAAGCAAATGTTTTATTGGTTGGTATAATAACCATGTTCTGCTTATGTAACTGCGGTGGTAAAAACAGTATAATTGATGAGCCAGAAGAGCCTACACCAGTAATAGATCCTGTGGTGGAAGTTCCCGAAGAACCAGTAACTCGTCACAGCTATAAGCCCGTTCTGCTGAATGAAACCCAGCAAGCCATCAATGTCAAGCTGCAAGAGTTCTCATGGAAGCTCTTTAAAGAGGTATATACCAACCGTAAAGCAGGCACCAACCTGATGATTTCGCCCATTAGTCTGGAAATAGATCTGGGAATGTTCATCAACGGTTTGGAGGGCGAAACCTTGAAAGAAGTCCTCAAAACCCTTGGTTTGGAGCATTACACAAAGGAGCAGATCAACGATTTCTTCAAAACCATGATGGAAGGCATAGAAAAAGCCGACGAGGCAGCCATTTTCAAGAGCGCCAATGCATTCTGGTACAATCAGCTATATACGGCTAATGCCAACTTCCTCAGTGCCATTTCATCCAACTATGCTGCCAAGAGCGAGGCCGTGGACTTTGGCAATCCACAAACCAAGGACATCATCAATCATTGGTGCGCGCAACAGACCAATAACCGCATTCCCAAGATGGTTGAGAGAACCGACGACCAAAGTCTGTTCCACCTCATGAATGCCGTCTATTTCAAGTCAAGCTGGGAGAAAGAGTTCAAGAAAGAGTTCACCACCAAACAGCCTTTCTATTATGACGATGGAAAGTCCGAAGAGATAGACATGATGCATGAAAGCACCACCTCCACTTATATGGAATCGCCTAACATACAGGCAGTCTTCAAGCCTTTTGTTGACCATTCATTTAAGATGATGCTCATCCTGCCAAAACCCACGGCAAAGATGGAGGATGCGATAGCAGACGTCAAAGATTTCCTGTTATCGCTCTCAAGCCAAACACAGACCCCTGTTGTCTCAACCAACAGTCCCATCAAGCTGTATGTCCCCAAGTTCACCTCAGAATATACCGAAGACAAGCTATTTAGATATATGGCAAACATCAACCCATCGCTGACGTTTGCAGCAGATGACATGCATTTCTTCAATACCATGTTCCCCACTACTGACATCTCATGCTTACAGAAAACCTTCTTCCTGATGGATGAAAAAGGAGCAGAGGCAGCAGCCATCACTGACATCTTCGCTAAGAACACATCGATAGGTCCCGCGCCCGAACCCATCGTTCTTCGCTTCGACCATCCCTTCTTCTATGCCATAGTGGAATCCAAAACCCTGTGCCCACTCTTCATAGGATACTACGGAAAATGACAAAATCAGTCAACCTCCTCTATGAAGTTGCCTTGCGGGTCAAACCTCAGATCCATATCATCCGATACCATCTTCAGCTGAAGCATCTCCTGATATTGCCTACCCAAGATGTCAAATACCCATCTATATTGTTTTTACATCTTTTTAGGGCTCATAGTATTAATCTGTGGCGCAACATCCTCATCTTTCATCCGATAGCGTACCAATATATGAATTCCATTCCCAGAAACAGAACGTGAAGCCAGCAACACATTACGGTCATCACGAAGAATGCTCATAGCCATATCAACCTTCTTTTCAGTCTTTATATGGTCAAT
>OMSH01000058.1 GCA_900313715.1 uncultured Prevotellaceae bacterium | reverse complement strand
GCAGAATGGCGAGAACGTAGTTGAGTATCACTTGTGGACTCCACGTTGGACTGAGATGCTGCAGGCAAGTAAGTTCAGCGAAAAGGCATGGCCTCTGGCATTCAGCTTGCTGAACAATCTGGGTGGTGACAACCACGAGGGCTTCATCGGCTTCCAGGATCATGGCGACGATGTATGGTTCCGCAATATCAAGGTGAAGGTAATGGACTAACTTTATCCTTTTGAAAACAAAAACCCCGCCCAATTCGGACGGGGTTTTTTGTTTTCAATGTTATACTATGGAAAGACATACTCCACTTGCTCATTATTTGCTGGCCATTTAGATTCTTCTGTAACATATTAATATAGCCATTAAAAGCAACCATAACTACACCTCATAAAATAATCTCAGGGAAAAAGGAGGGGAGTATCTCAACACAAAAAAATATAATGTTAATTTGCTATGTTCTCATTTTTCGTTATTTTTGCATCCGATAACTAATTAATTGACGTATTCATAGCGATTAATACTTGTTTTTAGTATTAACTTCATGTAAAAAATGACTAAATAATTATGGAAAAGAATGACGATAAGAGAAAGCTTGAGGATAATGATCTTAAGTTGGCGTCAGGTGGAAGCAAACATTTTAGTTGGGGTAAAAAAGCATGTGATAACGATAAGCGTCTATCCATGAAAGACTATCAGGCTGAAAAAAGAACGTGGTAGGAATTCTTTCTCAAGGATGGAATATAAGCCTTGCTAAGATTTGATATAAAAAACGAGAGAGACTTTCAAGTCTCTCTCGTTCTTTATTGATCAATTAACTTAGTTCTCATCTCGAACCAAACAGACAGTACACCCCATAGTTCATCATGCATAAAGGTTTTTATAGTATTGATTACGAAAAGATGGCAACATTTGGTGATTTCTATAGAATAGTGTATATTTGCACACAAATATCAATAAAAAGAAGGAAAATGGAAGTCATTCAGAGTTTTACTATCGACCATACTCACTTGAAACCAGGTATCTATGTGTCGCGCGAAGACAAGGGGTTTACCACTTTCGACTTACGTATTACAGAGCCCAACAAAGAACCCGCTGTAGCGCCAGCAGCCATGCATAGCATAGAGCATTTGATGGCTACCTGGTTCCGTAATAGTGAGGCGAAGGATGATGTGGTATATGTAGGACCGATGGGGTGCCTAACAGGTATGTATATTATAATGACAGGATCCTACACAGTAGAGGATATGCGTCGTCTAACCATTAGATGCCTCCAGTGGATACTTACCCAAATGGAAGTTCCGGCAACAACTCCCGAAACCTGCGGCAACTACCTGTTGCACGACCTACCCATGTGCCACTGGGAGAGTCAACGCTACTTGGATCGTTTGGAACATGATTTTCATAGCGAATATACCCAGCTACGCATCACCTTAGACGATGGCAAGGTATTTGCTGACGCATAAAATGATATTTGAGTTCTTAACTAACAAAAGCAGGGGGAAATCATCAGACTAAGCCCCTGCTTTATTTGGAAGATCTATTATTTGCCAGCTCGTTTGATTAAGACGCTAAAAGTAATTACCTCTATGAACAACATCCCTGCAGGGAAGAGTACCCACAAAGGTGCTTCATAAGCCATAGATATTAGCAGGCAGATGCCCATGATGCCTAAGATGATGTTCATACCCCTAACCTGCGTGACAGCCAACTTCAGCTGCTTGACGGTAGTGATGCGGGTAGATGGGTTCATCAATCTTGGACGATAGGCAGAGAAGCCCAGCATCAACATCACAAATGTCCAGCAGCCAGTCATGATGAGAAGCGATACAGGGTCTCCTACCTTATCGACCTCGCCTGCCAGGTTCATGTGCAGCGCCACCTCGTCGCCTGCCGCTTCTCTCCAGAGCACAGCCGCCACCACCCACATGGCGATCAACAAGAGCAGGGCTACAAACTCTAAGATACGGTCGGTCCATGTTACAGGCAGTCGCACGTTGTATATCTCCGACGGCCTTCGCTCGTTAAACAGTCTCTTCCAGTTCATTGTTCTTTTGTTTTTTCAGCCTTCCGCTTTTGCGCAACGCCTCGTTGATAATCCATTGCAGCTGCCCATTGGTG
>OMSH01000197.1 GCA_900313715.1 uncultured Prevotellaceae bacterium | reverse complement strand
TCAAAATCCCTACAGAACTTTCTCCTTGCTATAAAGTCAGGTGATGTTCTTGGATTACTTCTAACATTCCTTAAATCGAATATAGAGGAATCAAAATCATTAGATAGAAGGTGGTGTGGGTCAACACTCGTTATGTCTTCAAGGGTAATCTCTGCCACGTCATCACCAGAAAGCAATCCCAGCAAATCATAATCTTTCAATTGCTTTACCATTTCTGGATTACTTTTAATGGCCTTAAGGCGACAATATAACTGGAATTCTTTTATACCAGATATACTGTTTTCTGGCAAACGATTATTTTCTTCTACAAAACTGACAATTTCCTCGAAATTATTGAGCAACACAAAGTTGGAAATCTTCTTCTTTGAAGACTCCTGATTCTTCAGCAATCCATAAGGATCCTCTGAAAGAAGCTTTAATAACTCTTCTCTACTGTCACTCATTCTTCGTATTCATCACACGCTTTATATATACCAACACCTCTGCAAGCCTTCGCTCGTATGGGTCATTACTATCAAGACTTGGTTGTCGCATCATTTTGCGAACGAACTCGTTTATTTTGGGCCACATAACAGCAGCTTCAGTGTCTGTCACACTAACACGAAGTGACTGGATATAAGTCTGAATCGTCTTGAACACCTTGGCATCCAGACTCTTCGACATGACTTCATATGCATCATGAAAAGGATTAATCGAATAGATTAAGTCAATATTCAAGTCGTTTACATCTATCAGTTTTTGGGAGAACTCCAAGAACTTCTTTCCATTTATATCCTTTATGCTCTTATGAGACAGAACAGCATCCACGACTACAAAATTGCTCAACTCTTGGGCTTCCTCATCAGTCAAGTCAGGGTAAACATTTTTAATTACCTTTGGAATTAATCCATTATTAATGGTTTCTGCCGGCACATTTTGAGGAATCGCATTCTGAATATCTGCATCTTGCAATATTCGAGCTTTCAAGTCGTTAATGTCATTCTCGATAATATCTTTGACTTTTTCAGATTTTATGCCTCTGAATCCCTCAATGAATACAGTATGACCTGCGCCATTGTCATCGCCAGACTCTTGTTCATCATCATTCTCTGCCTCTTTGGGACGGAAATTGTATTTGGGAGCAATTACTTCCTCCATCAGCAATGATGCAGTTATAGCCTTTAAAATATTATTAACGCTCTCAACAATTTCCTCTCTATTTGCATTGGGTTCTGCCACAAGATTTGTGAATTGGGCATGGTTCTTGTTTTCGCTGTCACGAGTACAACGGCCAATAATTTGAACGACCTCTGTGAGTGAGCCGCGATAACCAATAGTGAGCGTAGTCTCGCAATATGGCCAATCAAAGCCTTCTTTTGCCATCCCAAGGGCTATAATAATATCGATATCTTCAGGCTTCTTTACATTTCTAAGATATGACATGACTCGTTCCCTTTGTTCGAGATCTCTGTCATTCACCAAATCAGCGACTTTAATTTCCTTACCATCGTTAGTCGTTAGGTGATAGATACCACAATCGTCAACAAATTGATATGTACCTATACATTCAAGGATGTAGTCTACCTCTGCCAATTTTTCTTTTGTTGACTCTGCCTGATTAGGATGGGGTATGTATATAATAGTTTTCTTTTCGAGGTCAAGAACCTGTTTGTTCTTTAAGGCATCATAATATTTTCCGTTGTAAAAATGGAAACCAATACCAAGGCTTTTCAGATACTGATAGCCATTCAACTGCTCATAATAATTAAAAGTACATTTGTCGAAACGATGCTCATCTGAAGGACTTAATACAGCCATACAATCCCCACGGAAGTATGATCCTGTCATAGCCAGTATATGAGCGTTTGTCTCGTTCATAATGGTCCTAATTAGTTCTCCTAGTTTGTTGTCTCGCTCTGATGAAACATGATGGAACTCATCAATTGCAAGCAGACAATCATTGAAGGCATCTTTCCCAATCTTATCATAGGCGAATCTCAACGTAGAATGAGTACAAACCAATGTTTTGGCATCTTTATCCTCCATAAATGCGGCAAATACGCCGGTCTTCATGGACTCACCACCAGGGGAGCAAAGGTCGTAACGACGTGTCACTTCCCAATCTGTGTGGAAACCGCCAGAAGTAAGATTGGTGCTAGCAAAGGATTTTCCAATAGAGCGCTCAGGTACAGCAACAATGACTTTCTTTACCATACCTTGGCGCAGCTTCTCCAGCGCGACAAACATCAAGGCGCGAGATTTGCCAGATGCAGGAGGAGCTTTTACAAGCAAATATTGTGATGCAAACTTACGATAGGCACGTTGCTGCATTTTTCTCATGCCCATTTCGTCAGTCTTTATA
>OMSH01000151.1 GCA_900313715.1 uncultured Prevotellaceae bacterium | reverse complement strand
GAGATGTAGCTGATAGCTGCCAAATTCTTCCTTGGTTTGGATGTCGCCACCACCGTTCTGATAGTCTTTGTTAACGGTCATAACGCCATCTTTAACAATCCATTTAGCTGGGTTCACTGTACCAGTGCGCATATTCTTGGTTACCCAGTTGTCGGTCATTGATTTCTCGGTACCATCGAACAATACTATAGCATCGGATGGAGCGCCAGCAGTAGCTTGGTTTCCAGGAGTAACCACCTTTGGTTTCGGTGACCAGTACTCAGACATGGTAGGAGTCATGCCCACACCAATCTTGTCATTACGAACATCCTGTGGCTGCTGAGCATACAATGCACCGCATGCCATAGTGAAAATGCTTAATACAAATAGTTTCTTCATGGTCTTATTAATTTAAAATTAAACAAAATCTTTTGGAATAAAAACCACTACAAATGTATAAAAAAAAACAATAGCATAATCATTATATTCAAAAAAAAAACACATTTTGGCATGGTATAATAAATATAAGGTATAATATTATGAGAAAAAAGTAATCAGGGTATCATGTTGTCTTTAATATAAATAATTAACCCCACCTGTTTGGTGGGGTTAATTCATTTAAACAGTTCCTGGAATAGGAATTTTGTCAATCCTGCGTTGATGACGACCACCCTCGAACTCTTTGTCGAAGTATTCGGCCAGAATCTTATCTGCATCATAGAGCGAAACAAAGCGTCCAGGGATAGCCAGAACATTGGCATTGTTATGCTGACGTACCAGACGAGCTACCTCACGGTTCCAGCATAAGCCTGCACGAACCTTAGGATATTTGTTGAGGGTCATGCTGATGCCATTGCCTGTTCCGCACACGGCAATACCTTCATCTACCTCGTCGTTTTGAATGGCTTGCCCCAATTTGTGGGCAAAGTCGGGATAATCGCAACTCTCACTGGAATAGGTGCCGTAATCAACGAACTCCATACCCCTTCCTTTCAACCACTCTTTTACATGTTCCTTCATGTCAAAGCCTGCATGGTCGGAACACAGTCCAATCTTTTTCATAATTGATAGTCTATTATGAGGAGCGGAGTCTTCCCCCGCTTCTCAAGTTATTCTTATAACATCATTTCCTTTACCTGACGATAAACGTTGTCGGCAGTGAAGCCTAATTTCTCGTCTAGCACTTTATAAGGAGCTGAGAAGCCAAAGCTTTCCATGCCCCAAATCTTGGCATTGTTACCCACCAGTCCGGCTATGGTGACTGGTAGACCTGCGGTGAGGCCGAACTTCTTTAGACGGGCAGGGATGATAGATTCCTGATAAGCCACTGTCTGGTCATGGAACCTGCCTTCTGATGGAGCAGAAACGACACGTACCTTTACACCATCAATGCGTAGTAATTTAGCTGCTGCCATCAAGGTAGATACTTCTGAGCCCGAAGCCACCAGCACCACATCAGGATTCTTATCAGAGCCTGCAACAATGTAAGCACCCTTTATGGCTTCTTCATAATCGTTGTTGGCAGGTAAGCTCTCAACGTTCTGGCGAGAGAATATCAAGCCCGTAGGACTGTCGGTGTTTTCCATCGCCATACGCCAAGCTACTGTAGTTTCATCGGCATCTGCTGGGCGAAGCACCAGCATAGAGTTCTTGCCACTATGGTTTTTCAAGCGTTCCATCAGTCGCAGTTGAGCTTCTTGCTCCACTGGTTGGTGGGTAGGACCGTCTTCGCCCACGCGGAAGGCGTCGTGTGTCCAGATGAACTTGATAGGTATCTGCATCAGTGCTGCCATGCGGATGGCTGGTTTCATATAGTCGGAGAATACGAAGAATGTTGCACATGCAGGTATTACACCTCCGTGCATCCACATACCCATCATAACGCAAGCCATTGTGAGCTCTGACACACCTGCCTGGAAGAACGCTCCACTGAAATCTCCCTTCTTGAAAGCATGTGTTTTCTTTAAGAAACCGTCTGTTTTGTCGGAATTGCTTAGGTCGGCAGATGATACAACCATGTTACCAACCTGCTCGGCCAGTATGCCAAGTACGGTAGCCGAAGCATTGCGGGTTGCCACATCTTTCTTCTGCTGCACTTTCATCCAGTCAATCTTCGGAGCCTGACCAGAGAAGTAAAAGTCAAGTTTCTTAGCCAATTCTGGGTTCTCGTTAGCCCAAGCAGCGTGTTCAGCACGTTTATCTGCCACAATCTGACGAAGCTCGGCATTACGTTTTGCATATAACTCAGCTACTTCTGGAGCCACAACAAATGGATTGGCTGGGTCACCACCCAAATTCTTGATGGTGTTGTTGTAGGCATCTCCACCCAGAGGAGCACCATGCGTAGCACAACATGCCTCGTAGCTGGTGTTGTCGGCTCTGCGTGCACCTTTGCCCATGATGGTGTGACCGATAATGAGGGTCGGTCGTTTGTCTTCAGCCTTTGCTTCTTTCAGCGCCTGGCGGATGGCATCCACGTCATTGCCGTCTATAGTGATGACTTTCCATCCCCATGCCTCATATTTCTTGGCTGTATCTTCTGTTGTTACATCTTCGGTCTCAGTAGAAAGTTGTACGTCGTTGGCATCGTAGAACATGATAAGGTTGTTTAACCCCAAAGTTCCTGCCACGCGGCCTGCACCTTGAGAAATTTCTTCTTGCACACCACCGTCTGAGATATAGGCATAGATGGTGTGGTTCATCACCTCACCAAAACGTGCCTGTAAGAATTTGGCAGCAATTGCAGCACCAACTGCGTAGGTATGTCCCTGGCCTAATGGACCTGATGTGTTTTCGATACCACGTTGTAAGTTGCGTTCTGGATGACCATGAGTAGGGCTTCCCCACTGGCGGAACTCTTTCAGTTCATCCATGGTAAAACGTCCTTTCAGCATAAGCTGGGCATAGAGCATAGGTGACATGTGACCTGGGTCCAGATAGAAGCGGTCGCGAGACATCCATGTGCCATCGTCAGGATCGTCAATGAGAAACTCTGAGAAAAGCACATTGATAAAGTCTGCACCACCCATAGCACCGCCTGGATGGCCTGATTTTGCCTTTTCTACCATTGATGCAGCCAGAATACGGATATTATCAGCTGCCAGATTCATTACTTTTTTATCGTTCATATCTGATGTTATTATTTTCGGCAAAGGTACAAAAAGTGGAGTGGAGAACAAAATAAGTGTACATGTTTTTTTTGCTCATTGCAATTCTAAAGTAACAATGGATTTGGCAGGGAGCTTTACTTTCAGTGTGTTACCACTTATACTGGCACCATTGAAAGCCACAGGCTTTACCTGTTCAGGCTTGTCAAAGGTGTTGTGGTCAGTGATATTAGAAGAGGTAAGTATTTCTCCTGTTACTCTCTTGGCATCTACTCCTTGCAAGTTGATGCTGACATCCTGTACATTTTGTAAATCTACATTCGACAAAGAGATGTGTATTTTACCTTGTTGGTCGCGTGATGCTGTACCGCTGAGCATCGGGATGGTGCGATTGCCATCCACCTTCTTGGTAGCAACTTGGATATCCAAAGGCAGGTAGGTGGCATCTTGGTGTACATTATACATGCGGAACACGTGATAAGTTGGGGTGAGTGTCATTTGATTGCCTTTGGTCAAGATCATGGATTGCAGTACGTTTACCACTTGAGCGATATTAGCCATCTTCAGACGGTCAGTATATTTGTGGAAGATGTCAAAGGTGAGCGAAGCCACAAACGCATCTCGGAGGGAGTTCTGCTGGAACAAGTGACCGGGGTTGGTGTCTGGCTCCACATCCCACCACGTACCCCATTCGTCAAGCATCAGTGCCACATGCTTGTTGGGGTCATAAAAATCCATGATGGCAATATGACGTTTGATAACATCCTCAATCTCACGACATTTTCCTAAGGTCCAATAGAACTCGTCATCATTGAACTTAGTGGCTGAGCCTTTGCTGCCATTCCAGCCCAACACGGTGTAATAGTGGAGAGAGAGACCGTCCATCCGGTTACCCACATTCTCCATTAGTACTTTGGTCCAATTGTAGTCGTAGTCGCTGGCACCACTGGCAATCTTGAACAGGCGGTTGCCGTCATAGTTACGACAATAGGTTGCATAACGGCGATATACGTCAGCATAATATTCAGGACGCATACTACCACCACATCCCCAACTCTCGTTGCCCACACCAAAGTATTTTACTTTCCAAGCATGGTCTCGACCGTTCTGACGACGCAGGCGAGCCATAGGGGAGTCGCCCTCCGAGGTCATATATTCTACCCACTTTGCCATTTCCTCCACAGTGCCACTACCCACGTTGCCACTAATATAGGGCTCTGTACCAAGTAGTTCGCAAAGGTTCAGAAACTCGTTGGTGCCAAAACTGTTGTCTTCTATGGTGCCACCCCAGTTGTTGTTCACCATCTTAGGGCGATTTTCTTTAGGTCCTATGCCATCCATCCAGTGATATTCATCAGCAAAGCAACCTCCTGGCCAACGCAATACAGGCACCTTGAGGGCTTTCAGGGCATTCAGTACATCAGTGCGATAACCGTTGGTGTTGGGAATCTCAGAACCTTCACCCACCCAAAGGCCTCCGTAAATGCAGGAGCCAAGGTGTTCTGCGAATTGCCCGTAAATCTCTTTCGGAATGATTTGTTGTCCTTGGTCGGCATGAAGTGTCGCGGTAGTCTGAGCATTCATAGTAATTGCAATAGAAGCAAGGATGAATGACAAGTAGTTTCTAATTTTCATAAATATAAAGATTTTAACGATAAAAATCAAGTAATAGTGTATTATGATTACGATGTATTTAGCTATATTATCAGCATCTTTTGCTTACCAGTCAACGTTTCATAGCGTTGTGACACTATTCGTAAAATTTAGCCAAATAACATTGCTAATGTTTACTAACTACAAAGTTAAGTAAAGTCAAACGAAAAGCAAAATTTATTTTAGCTTTTCAGAAACGAAGTAGGCAATTTAAAGTTGCTGTTCTGCGTCTTATCCTTAATGCGGATATGAAAATACGTACTTTGCCTCCTTTTGTTTTGCCAAACATATCGTGACAATAAATGTGGATTAAACCGAATAATGAATATATTAAGTCAGGGTTAGCTTCTTTCCCGAAATCAAGAGATTATTTATTATGCTTATCCAAAATTATTGAGCATTTATTTTGGGTACAGAAAAAAACAATCGATTCGTTTGGCATTTACAATAATTTACATTACATTTGTAATCGCAGTTGCCCCATTACCTTAATATATATAAGCATGAGGTATAAGGGCGGGTGCTGACATAGTTGGAAAAGCGTTTACTATGCGCTTTGTTTTCTTGCATCTTGAAATCTCGCAAATTTCCAAAGTTAGCAAAGAAACATAGCAACGGTAGATGCTCATTGGGATATGTTTATTATCTATGCCTACACCATTATTTAATTATATGGTTTCATTGGTAATATATTCATATTCAGCGTGGGCTTCTGCGTTGCTCGTTCTTGTTAACTGGGCAATGCGAGAGCCTCAAGGTGCGGGACGAGCAACAGGTACAGATCCCCGCGCTTTTCTTTTTTATAATAGTTATCGGCTGAATCAGGGGGAACTATAAGCACAAGACTTTGTCATGAATGAAATAAATTGAATTACAGACTCGAAGTTAGTTCATCAATAATGCTGCGAGAAGGATAATCCCCTTGTTATAATTACAATTATCCAATCAATAGTTTTAACATCATAATCAAAAGACTATGATGAGTGCAACAATAATTGTTCTTATGCTTGTATAATCAGTTGTAAGAATACCTGTACAGACTGCCTGAATTCTTGTGATTCAAATTAAGTCGGTACATGTAAACCAACATGTCATACAACTCTAATCTTGATTAGTCAAGCATTCAACAAGGTAAATCTACTAATCCGAAATCAGCTATGATACATACGAATTACTCTTAGTAAGCAGCTGATTATCGAAGGATACAGCATAGTATGCCCAACATGGCATATTATTTAAATTCTTTTTTATAACAATTGGGTAGTGGAGGCTGTGAAGTTTCCACTACTATTTTTATGTGATAGTCATAAATAAACGTGAGTTCAACGAAATAAATGCCCCTCACCTATATACGTTGAACTTACGTTTATTACTTTTATTTATTATCAATTTTTGTATTTCACTGCAGCCTCTTCTACCGGCAGTGTCTGTTTATACTGGTCAATATATATATTGAAGCCTTTGATGTCTTCAACCGTAGGTGAAACCTCTACGCCAGTGTTTCCTGCAAACACCTGGGTGTCTAAGAAATCAGCCAATGTTTGCTGAGGACTATGATGCACCATATACGAAGCTAACAGCGCAATACCCCATGCACCACCTTCACCAGCAGTCTGCATAACGGAAATAGGTGATCCAAGAGCAGCAGCTAACATTCGCTGACCAACACCAGGTGTTTTGAAATAGCCTCCGTGTCCTGTGATGCGGTCAATTTTCACATGCTCTTCTTTGAAAAGAATATCATTGCCAATTTTTAAAACACCAATAGCTGCGTAGAGTTGTGCCCTCATGAAGTTAGCCAGGTTAAACTTGTCTGTAGCAGAGCGCATGAACAGCGGCCTGCCTTCAGCAAAGCCTGTAACAGGCTCACCTGATACATAGTTGTAGGCCATCAGTCCACCGCAGTCGGCATCTCCTTCCATAGCTTTGTTGAATAGCTTTTCATAGACAACTCCCATATCAACTGGTAACCCTAACAATTCCTGGTATTCTTTGAATAGTCCAGCCCATGCGTTGATCTCAGAGGTGCAGTTGTTGCAATGAACCATACCCACTAAACTACCATCTGGGGTAGTAACAATATCAATAGGTTCGTAGGGCTTCGACAGTTCTTTTTCTAACACTATCATGGAGAATGATGAAGTACCAGCTGATACGTTGCCTGTACGTTGTTTCACGGCATTGGTGGCAGCCATACCTGTTCCGGCATCACCTTCAGGCGGACAGAATGGTATGCCTTTCTTTAAGTGGCCTGATGGATCCAGACGTAAGGCACCCTCTTCTGTGAGAGACCCCGCTTCGTCACCAGCAACCAACACATCGGGTAAGATGCCAAGTAGTTCCCATCCTAATTCTTTCGGAGCAATCAACTCATCAAATTTCTTCACCATGTCTTCACGGTAATTCTTGGTGTCGGGATTTACAGGAATCATACCGGACGCATCGCCAATGCCAAGTACTTTCTTCCCCGTCAGTTGCCAATGGATATAGCCTGCCAAGGTGGTGATGAAACTGATGTCCTTTATATGCTCTTCACCATTGAGTATGGCCTGATAGATGTGTGAGATGCTCCATCGCAGTGGGATGTTATAAACAAAGAGTTTAGAAAGTTCCTTGGCAGCTTCACCTGTATTAGTATTTCTCCAAGTTCGGAAAGGTACTAACAAGTCTCCTTGTTTATTGAAAGGCAGATATCCATGCATCATGGCACTGATGCCTATTGCTGCAAGACTCTCTATCTCTATCCCATAGAGTGCATTTACCTCTTTACGTAAGTCGGCGTAGCAATCCTGTAAGCCATTCCAAATAGCTTCTGTACTGTAGGTCCACAACCCATCAACCAGTTGGTTTTCCCAAGTATGGCTGCCTTGAGCAATAGGATGATTTTCCGTATCAATCAGTATGGCCTTGATGCGCGTGGAACCGAGTTCTATACCCAATATGGCTTTACCGCTTTCTATTACTTGTTTTGCGTTCATAGATTTATTTCAACGCTTTGTTTAACATATAGTATATTTCATTGTACTGCAACTGATGACGGAAGTTGCCATAAGTAGTATCCTTGTCAATGCGGAGCATTTCAATTTGAGCAATTTCTGCATAGTCAACCCAGTATTCAGGCGTGATGTCGTACGAGAAGCAGCTGTGATGTGTGCCTCCTGCCAAGATCCATGCTGCAGTGCCGACTTCGAAGTTTGGCATTGGAATCCATAAAGCATTAGCTACTGGTAATTTTGGAAGAGACTTAGGTTCGATACATTCCACATCGTTTACGATCAGACGGAAGCGATTACCCATATCGACTACAGTAGCTGTTACACCCTTACCAACTTTGGAGTTAAATACCAAACGGGCGGTCGGTTGCTTGCGAATGCCGATGCCCAGAAAATGTACCTCTAACCTTGGCTTCTCAGCAGCAATAAGCGGACATACTTCCAGCATATGGCTTTGCAGAATGCTCGATTTTTCACCATCAAAATTAAGGGTATAATCCTCTAAGAACGAACAACCATTTGGCAGGCCTTGGCTCATGAACCAGACAGTTCGAAAAAGAGCCGCAGTTTTCCAGTCGCCTTCAGCACCGAATCCATAGCCCTCAGCCATCAGACGCTGTGAGGCCAAACCGGGAATCTGGTCGAATCCTAAGAAGTGAGGGTCATTGATATCTACTTCACCAAGGTCGTCAAAATTTGTGGTGAAGCCTTTGGCACCCTCATCTTTCAATACGCGACGAAGGGCAATCTCTGCCTTTGCTGCATTGTGCACTTTTTCCCAATATACCTTTTCACCACATTCATCGATTTTGATGATGTATAATTTTTTATATTCTTCTACCAACTCGTCGGCTTCTGCATCGGTAACGCTCTTATAATACTCCATGAGGCTCGAAACAGGGTAGTAATCGATGTGATAGCCCAGGCGTATTTCAGCATCAACTTTGTCACCATCAGTAACGGCCACATTATTCATCTGATCGCCAAAGCGTAGGATGCGCATGTCATGAGCATCAGCCCAAGCAGCAGCAACGCGTGCCCATATAGCAATTTGATGTTGTGGTCTCTCATCTTTCCAGTAACCGCTCACTACCTTGCGAGGTTTGCGCATACGGGCACAGATGTGCCCAAACTCGCGGTCACCATGAGCACTTTGGTTGAGGTTCATGAAGTCCATATCCATGGTGTTCCATGGAATCTCTGCGTTATACTGGGTGTGGAAATGAAGCAGTGGCTTCTGCAAATCTTGCAGACCCTTGATCCACATCTTGGCAGGAGAGAAGGTGTGCATCCATGTAATAATGCCTACGCACTTGTTGTCGTTGTTGGCTGCTTTCATTACAGCTTCCACCTCTTTACTGCTGTTGGCAGTACCTTTATATACAATTTTTATTGGTATGTTGCCGCTTTCGTTGAGACCTGCTACCATTTCTTTAGAGTGTCCGTCAACAGCCACTACAGCGTCACCACCATAAAGCAATTGCGCTCCTGTTACCCACCAAATTTCTAAATCTTTAAATGCTTCCATAGTATTATGATTTTTAATATTTTGTTATTTCTGTCCGTAATAGGCATTAGGCCCATGCTTTCTACTAAAATGTTTCTCAATGAGATGTTCACTCATAGTAAGGTTGGGGTTGATGGTAAATGCAATAGCTGCCATCTTTGCCACCTCTTCCAATACGACGGCATGATAGACAGCTTCTTCTGCGTCTTTGCCCCAAGTAAAGGGACCGTGGTTCTTTACCAGTACACCTGGAGTGTGCACTGGATTAAGTCTTTCAAACCTCTTCACAATCACATGTCCTGTTTCCAACTCGTAATTGTCTTCCACCTCCTCATGTGTCATATCTGCCGTGCAAGGGATGGCATCATGGAAGTAGTCGGCATGTGTAGTACCGATGTTGGGTATGTCTTTACCTGCCTGGGCCCATGATGTGGCGTAGGTAGAGTGGGTGTGTACCACTCCACCGATGGCAGGGAATGCTTTGTAGAGCACCAAATGAGTAGGCGTGTCAGAAGAAGGACGTAAGTTGCCTTCTACAACTTGACCATCAAGATTTACCACTACCATATCATCAGGTGTCATTGTGTCATAACTCACGCCACTTGGCTTGATAACTACTAAGTTGCTGTTTCTGTCGATGGCAGAGACATTGCCCCACGTGAAAAGTACCAAACCATGTTTCACCAAGTCGAGGTTGGCCTTGAAAACCTTACGTTTTAAATCTTCTAGCATACTACAATTTATGTTTCAAGTAATGTTCGTAGAGGCGCTGGTTAAACCGATAAAGAGCAGCTCCTCGCTTAGAATTAGACTTGTCAATTTTTTCTGTTTTTTCTATATAATAAGCCTCTTCCACCACTTTTCGAAAATTGCGCTTGTCACGTAGTTTATCCTCAATAGCCTCTACCAACTTGTGCAGTTGGGAGATAGTGAATAAGGGAGGAAGCATACGCAGGCCTACAGGCTTCTCCATCGTCCTATATCTCATGCGCTTGATGGCAACTTCCACCATCTCGTTTTGATCATACATCATGACTGGAAGTTCTTTTACAGGAAACCATCTGGCATCATTACGTTTGTTTAGCTTCTCGTCATAAAGTTGAATGTTGATGAGGGCATAGTACATGATAGAGATGATACGAGCGTAGGGGTCACGATTCAAATCTCCGAAACATCTAACTTGTTCGATGAAGATATCCTCCAATCCTGTTTTGGCAGCTAATGCACGCCGAACGGTGTTGTCAATGCTCTCATTTTCATTGACAAAAGCAGAAGGGAGGCTCCATTGACCTTTAGAGGGTTCATTGTCTTTCTTAACCAACAATACCTGAAGTTGGTTATCCTTGAAACAGAAAACCACACAATCGGTCACTAATAGGAATTTGGAGTATTCATTGTAATATTGTTGTCCCATATAAATAAGAGGTGTTAATTACCAGAAATAAATATAGAAAGCAATAGTCAATGAGAGGATGATAACCGTATGGAAAACATCCCAATAGTTCCAGCTTGCCCTTGAAGCAGCTTTCTGCTCAGGGGTAGCGGTCCCGAATACCAGTCCTTGGATTTTCTTCTCGTCTGGCTTTTCGGTGCACAAACTCACTACAATGACTACCAGTAGGCAGAATATCAGCATACAGCCACTGAAGAATAGCCAGTTGAAATCATAAAATACACTCTTGAACCAAGTCTGAGTAGCATCGGGTACATTGGTAAAATACACCTTGGCACCCAAACGAGTCAGACCTATGATGATGCCACTGATAAGTCCCCACATGCCACCTTTGGCAGAGGCGCGTTTCCATGTGATACCCAAGAGGAAAGCAGCAGCAATGCCTGGAGCCAGCACAGATTGCACATCTTGAAGGTAGTTGTAGAGCACATTGCCTATGCTTCGCATGATAGGAATCCAGAGGATACCCAACATTACGATGACTACGGTAGCTATTTGTCCAATACGCACTAAAGCCTTTTCTGATGTCTGGGGACGAAGCCGTTTGTAAAAATCGATAGTAAACAGCATAGATGATGAGTTGAAGAGTGAGGCTAACGAGCTCATCAAAGCAGCCAGAATGCCACAAACCACAAGACCTTTCACGCCAGCTGGTAATAATTTGGCAACTAAGGTAGGAAAGGCTGCATCGCTCAATGTATTTCCATTCGCATCCAAAGGCAGGAAGCCGCCTCCTGTCTTTACGTTGATGGCATATGCAATCATGCCTGGAATCAAGAATATGAATACGGGAAGCATTTTTAGGTAAGCACCAAAGATTGTTCCTCTGCGAGCTTCTTTCTCGTTCTTTCCAGAAAGTACTCGCTGCACGATAAACTGGTCGGTACACCAGTACCAGAAGCCAATAGTGGCAGAAGTAATCAATGCACCTAACCAAGGGTATTCTGGGTCGCGATTGTCGCGAATCAGATTAGTCATGTGGTCACCATAATCGTTGATTGTCACAGCACTGCAGATGCCTATCAATTCATCCCATCCGCCTAAGGCCTTCAAACCTAGCACCAAAATAATGATGGAGCCAAGTAACAAAATAGGGGTCTGCAAGACAGAGGTGTATAGTACTGACTTCATGCCACCGAATATGGTATAGATGGCTGTCACTATTACCAGGCCGATGGCAGCTATCCAGAAGAAGTCGATACCCCAAAGTGTATCTATGCCAAAGACCTGTTGGAAAACCAGACCACCGGCATATACGGTAACAGCCACTTTGGTCAATACGTAACTGACGAGTGATATAATAGACAATATGGTGCGTGACTGGGTGTTATAGCGTTTCTCTAAGAATTCAGGCATGGTATATACCATACTGCGACTGTAGAATGGCACAAATACCCAACCTAAAATCAAAATCATCCAACCTTGTATTTCCCAGTGGGCCATCGCCATACCACTGGAGGCACCCGTACCAGCCAAACCAATTAAGTGCTCAGAACCAATATTAGAAGCAAAAATGGAAGCGCCGATAGCAATCCAAGTGGCATTTCGCCCTCCTAAGAAATAATCGGCGGAGTCGTTTTGCTTGCTTTTCAATACCCATATAATGATACCTATTAACACGCAACAAAAGGCTGCTATAACAATCCAATCGAGTAATTCCATGTCTTTAAAAATAAATATACAATCTATTTATATTAGTTGACTCTTTATTTTTCAAGAGTGAATTTGTAAATACATTCACTCTGATAGGTCTGTCCAGGTTCCAGTACTACGCTTGGGAACTGTGATTGGTTGGGAGAGTCTGGATAATGCTGTGTTTCCAGACATACAGCTGTACGTTTGTTGTATGCAATTCCATGTTTCCCGTTAACTTTGCCATTCAGGAAATTACCAGTGTAAACCTGTATGCCAGGTTCGTTGGTATATACCTCTACACTGATACCTGTAGCTGGGCAAGTGGCTTTCGCAGCCAGTTGTGTGATATCACCATTGGTATTCAATACCCAGTTGTGGTCGAATCCGTTACCCAGCTTCACCTGTTCGAAGTCGGTCTGGTTGATGTCCTGACCAATAGGCTTAGGGGAAGTAAAGTCCATTGGCGTTCCCTTTACGCTATCGATATTGCCAAGTGGGATTAGTTTGGCATTCACTGGTGTAAAATTATCTGCATTCACATACAACAGATGGTCAGTAACATTCTTTGTGGGGTCACCACTTAGGTTGAAATATGAGTGATTAGTCATATTAATCACGGTGGCCTTGTCTGTAGTGGCGCTATACTTGATGTCGATGGCATTGTCTTCTGTCAGTGTGAAGGTTACCTGCACTTGCACATTGCCAGGGAAATTCATGTCACCATCAGGAGAATGCAAAGACAATTGTACCTGCTGGTCGCTCAACTGTTTGCCTTCAAACACTTTGTATTGCCAGCCCTTAGGGCCACCATGCAGGCAGTTGTCTCCATCGTTGGCAGGCAATTCGTAAGTGGTTCCGTCCAGCTCGAATTTCGCTCCTGCAATACGGTTGGCGTAGCGTCCGATGCTCGCACCAAAATCGCTGGGGATGCTCTGATAGTCGTTTATGTTGTCAAAGGCCAGTACTACATCTCTTGGTACTCCGTCCTTGTCAGGAAGGACAACAGATACGATGCGTCCGCCGAAATTAGTGATGCATACTTCCATGTTATTCTTGTTGGTGAGCGTATAAAGATGTGTCTGTTGCCCATCAACAGTTGCTTCAAACAATTGTGAATCTAATCCCGACTGTGTCAATGCAGTCTCTGATTTTTTCTGTGAATTGCAGGAACATAAAGCCATTGCAATAAAACCTGCTAAAAAGATTGTGTTTTTCATTGTCTAAATTATAATTAATACCCTACAAAGATAATACTATTTTTCTTTATTTGTAATAATTAAGGTAGAAAATACACACAATTAGACAATAATTATTGATTAATTGCGTTTCCAGAAATTAGGAGTGAAGAGCAAGATAACGGTAAAGATTTCCAGACGTCCAAGGAGCATCAGGAAACTCATGAGCCATTTGCCGGCATCAGGCATGTTGCTCCATGTGCTGGAAGGACCGTAACTGCCAAGGGCAGGTCCCATGTTGCTAATCGCTGAAACAGAACAGCCAATGGCTTCCATAAAGTCTATGCCGAAAGCTGACAGGAAGATGCTGCTACCAGAGATAATGATGAGATAAATGAAGCAGAAGGCCATAACGGTGCTGAGCAGCGAAGGTGGTGCCACTTGTTTGTCAATCCTGATAGGAAGAACAGCGTTAGGGTGGAGGATATGTTTGAATTCATTTAATAACACTTTAAACAGTACTAAAATGCGAATACATTTCATGCCTCCAGAAGTGCTGCCGGCACAAGCTCCAACCACCATGACAAGTAATAACATGCCCCATAGTGCAGAAGGCCAAAGCATGTAATCGGTGGTACTGAAACCTGTTGATGTTTGCAAAGATACCACCTGGAAGAGGGCATGCCTGAATGCATCTTCGCTTTCCATGTCCTGACTTACCCATAATAAAGTAGTAATGAAAAGTGTAGCGATAACGACAATCAGGGTATATGATTTCAATTCACTGTCTTTGAGAGCCCTCTTAAACCTACCACTTACAAAGAGAATAAGTAGACTATAGTTCATGCCAGAAATGAACATAAATGTTATAATCACATATTCTATGTAAGATGAATGGTAGTAAGCGATGCTCTCCTGATGAGTAGAGAAACCACCAGTTCCAGTGGCAGTAAAAGCATGACAAATGCTGTCAAAGCCTCCCATACCTCCCAGCAACAGCAGAATAAAGAGTAACGCTGTGATACCGATATAGATGCTCCAAATCCAACGGGCTGTGATACCGATGCGAGGGGTTACTTTGTTGTGTGTCGGTCCACTCACTTCGGCAGCGAACATCTGCAGACCACTTACACCTAAAAAAGGCAATAGGGCTATGGTGAAGATGATGATACCCAATCCGCCAAACCACTGGGTGATGCTACGCCAGAACAGTAGCCCATGAGGCATGCTGTCAATGTCGTCGAGAATGGTGGCCCCAGTACTGGTAATGCCGGACATTGCTTCAAAGAAAGCATTAGTGATAGATGGGATATGTCCTCCTAAATAAAAAGGAAGCATGCCGAACAAGGCAAAAGCTAACCATGAAGCGGTTACTATAATATAGCCATCACGACGGGTAAATACATTGGGGCTCTTACGGAAAAGGAAGGACATAAGCAAACCAATGGCACCTGTAAGGCTTGCCGTAACGAGCAGGCTTTTTAAAGCATCATCTTGATAATAAGCCGATACGCCAGATGATAGCAGTAACATCATTGTTTCTAATAACAATAAGTTGCCAATGACCCTTATGATAGCTTTGTAGTTGATCATCTGTTAAAATAGCTTCTCAATCTTCTGGATAGTCTGTTTAAGACAGAACACCATTACATGGTCGCCTGCTTCGATACGTGTATTACCTCTTACCAATATTCCTTCTCCGTTACGCACCATACCACCGATGGTAGCACCACGAGGTAAACCGAGGTCTTTTACCATCTGTTTGGTAACACGTGCATCTTCCTTGACAGTAAACTCAGCCACATCAGCATCGGCAAAAGTCAGACACTTCACGTTGCTCACATCAGCATCCAGCATCATTTGGTATATATGAGAGGCAGCTATCAGCTTCTTGTTGATGACAGTGCCTATGTCAAGGCTTTCTGCCATACTGATATAGTCGATATTCTCTACTTCAGCTACTGTCTTTTCCACCCCCATGCGTTTAGCAGCCAAACATGCCAGAATATTGGTTTCGCTGTTACCCGTCAGTGCCACGAAAGCATCTGTGTTATGCAGTCCTTCTTGTTTTAATAGATCTAAGTCACGACCATCACCGTTTATAATCATTGTCTTATCACTCAATACTGTGGTGAGATAATGACAACGGTCTGGATTCTGCTCAATAATTTTAACCTGCATATAGTCAGGGGCATACATGGCAGTGCGGATAGCGATACGGCTGCCACCCATAATCATTACAGAACGAACATCAGGATAGTCTTCTTTACCTGCAACCTTACGCACATATGGAACATATTTTCTGGTAGTGGTAAAATAGACGATATCATAGAGTTTGATTTCATCGTTACCCCCAGGTATAATGGTTTCATTGCCACGTTTGATTGCCACTATATGATAAGGTAAGTCATTAGCACCTAAGTCTTTCAGTGGAATGTTAAGTATTTCTGCTTTTTTTCGCATTTTGGCACCCACGAGAATCAGTGCACCGTCGCTGAACTCCCACCATTGACGCACCCAGCTCATGCGGATAGAAGAAACGATTTCCTCTGCGGCCAAGTGTTCTGGATAAATCAGGGAACCAATGCCCATGCGTTTGAAAAACTCTTGGTTCTTGGGTTCAATATATTCATATTTATCAATACGAGCCACCGTCTTCTTGGCACCTAAGCTGCGTGCCAACATACAGGCCATCGAGTTGGTTCCTTCGTCGGGGGTAACCGCAATAAAGAGGTCGGCATCAGAGACCCCGACATCTTTTAATGCCTGAATAGATATAGGAGAGGCCACCACAGTCATGAGATCGAAGTTGTTGCCTAATGCGCTGAGTTTTTCTTCGCTTTCGTCCATCAAATAGATGTCCTGTTTCTCACGTGACAGCAGTTTGGCTAAATGAGTGCCTACTGCCCCTGCTCCAGCAATAATGATTCTCATATACTCATCAATATTTTATAAATACCCTCCTCGTCCATTCCGCAAAGATGATAAAGATTCTCGGGTGAGCCATGCTCAATAAACGAGTCGGGTAAGCCTATGCGTTTCACAGAAGGCGTATAGCCTTGTTCTGCCATAAATTCCAGTACGGCACTTCCCATACCTCCACTACAAATACCATCTTCTACGGTAACAATGCGATGGAATTTCTTGCCTATTTCATCCAGCATCTCCGTATCTATTGGTTTGAGAAACCTTAGGTCATAGTGAGCAATGCTCAGCTCTTTATCCTTTTCAGCCTTAGTTATGGCTTCGGCTGCTGTATAGCCAATAGGGCCGATGGTAATGACAGCAATGTCAGTGCCATCTTTCAACATCCTGCCTTTGCCGACAGGCAACTCTTTCATGGGTTGGCGCCAGTCGGTGGTCACGCCCCGTCCCCTCGGATAGCGAATGGCAAATGCTCCTTTGTTGGGCAGTTGGGCCGTGTACATCAGATGACGCAGTTCCACCTCGTTCATTGGTGAGGCAATGGTCAGATTGGGGATAGGGCGCAAAGCTGCCATGTCAAGCATACCGTGATGAGTGGGTCCGTCTTCACCGACAATGCCTGCCCTGTCAATACAAAAAACCACAGGTAGCTTCAAGAAAGCCACATCATGAATGATATGATCGTATGCTCGTTGCAGGAAAGAGGAGTAGATAGCACAGAAAGGCTGCATGCCTTCTTTAGCTAAGCCTCCGCTGAAAGTTACGGCATGTCCTTCGGCAATACCAACATCGAAAGTACGTTCAGGGAATACTTCCATCAATTTATTCATACTGGTGCCTTGCAACATAGCAGGTGTGATGCCTACTATCTTATCGTTCTGCTTGGCCAGCTCCACCAATGTCTCGCCAAAAACATCTTGGTATTTGGGTGGCAGGCTTGTTGTGTCCTCAGGGATACGTTCCCCTGTCTCAGGGTTGAACTTACTGGTGGCATGCCAGAATGCAGGGTCTTCTTCTGCAGGTTTGAAACCTTTGCCTTTCTTAGTATGCAGGTGCAGCAGCTTGGGCCCTTTCATGTCTTTGATGTTGTTAAGCACTCGTATGATTTCCTCGACGTTATGTCCATCAACAGGACCGAAATAGCGAATGTTCATACCCTCGAAAACATTCTGCTGATTGGCGGCGAAGGATTTAAGGCTATTGCCCAGGCGGATGAGCATCTTCCGGCGTTCGTCATCGAGCAGACCTAACTTTTCCAATGCTTTTGCAGCGGTAAAACGTAGTTGGTTGTAACTGGTAGTGGTGGTTAGGTTTAGCAGATAATGTTTCATACCCCCCACACTGTTATCAATCGACATGTTATTGTCGTTAAGGATAATCAGCAAGTCATTGGGCATGGAGGACGCATTGTTAAGGCCTTCATAAGCCAGTCCGCCACTCATGCTTCCATCGCCAATCACGGCTACCACATGCTTGCCTTTTTCTCCCTTTAGCTGAGCGGCCACAGCCATCCCTAAAGCTGCAGAAATGGAATTGGACGCATGTCCGCAAGCAAATGTATCATAAATGCTTTCTTCCGGAGATGGAAAAGGACGAATGCCTTTGAACTGACGATTGGTGGCGAAAGCCTCGCGCCTACCTGTAAGAATCTTGTGTCCATAAGCCTGATGCCCCACATCCCAGACTATTAGGTCTTTTGGTGTATGGAATACATAATGTAAGGCTACGGTCAGTTCTACAGTGCCCAAACTCGAACCAAAATGCCCTGGATTGTGAGAAACCTCCTTGATGATGTCGTTCCTCAGTTCCTTGCAAACCTGAGGAAGTTGTTTCACGGGAATTTTCCTAAGGTCTTTCGGGTCGTTGATTTGTTCAAGTAGGTTATATGTTGATTGCTCTTCATTCATATTTTACCACTTTGGCTGCAAAAATACATAAATAAACATTATCTTTGCACGAAGATAAAGAAAAAATATCAATATGAATCTCTTTACAAGTGTTGTTGCAAGTAAAATATCCCCACAGCTAGACTATGATGATGTCCTGCTATTCATGGGCTCGTGCTTTGCTACAGAGATAGGTCAACGCTTGCAAGAGACCAAGTTGCGCTGCCAGCTCAATCCTTTTGGCGTATTATACAATCCTCTAAGCATTGCTTCCTCATTACGTACATTGTTGGATAATAAATATCCAACTGAGGATGCTTTTATCTTCCACGAGGGATTATGGCACAGCTTTTCTTTTCATGGGAATTTCTCTGCTTCTACAAAAGAGGAATTGATGGGGAACATCCGTCATTCGCTCGATACATGTCGTGATGTACTGAAACAGGTTACTTGCCTTTTCCTTACTTTTGGCTCAGCTTATGTCTATGAATGGAAAGAGAGTGGAAAGGTGGTGGCCAATTGTCATAAGTTACCGGAGAGGCTGTTTAATAGAAGTCGTCTGACTGTTACAGAGATAGTGGATGAATATACTTCTTTGCTGCAAGATATATGGATGGTGAATCCTACTATGAGGGTGTTGTTTACAGTCAGCCCAATCCGTCATATTCGTGATGGTTTGCATGAAAACCAATTGAGTAAAGCCACCCTTTTGTTGGCAATAGATCAAATCAAACAGTTGTTCCCTGGCAAGGTACTATATTTCCCGGCTTATGAGCTGCTTTTGGATGAATTAAGGGATTATCGTTTCTATGCCGATGACTTGGTGCATCCCTCTCGTGTGGCTGTAGAATATATCTGGCAACGTTTTTCAGAAGCGTGTTTCGATAAAGACACTTTGATGACAATGAAAAGTGTTAAAGAAATTAAAAATATGATAGAACACCGCCCTTTTCATCCCGAATCAGAAGAATATGAACGCTTTTTACAACAAATAGTGTTAAAAATAGAAACACTTTCAGAAAAATATCCTTACTTTGACTTCGATAAAGAAAAAGAATCATGTCTTACCAAATTGAACAGATTGCGTTAGAGATGGCAGCAAATAGGGTAGGTGACACTCCCGCTACCATCGATTGGCTGTTGACCGACAGTCGCTCCCTCAGTTTTCCTGAGGCAACCCTGTTCTTTGCCTTGACGACAAAGCGCAACAGTGGCGCTCACTATATCAACGAATTATACCAGCGTGGCGTGAGGAATTTCGTGGTTGCTCGCTCCGACTATGGCGAGGTGGAGTCCCTCAACCTTCAGAATGTCAATATCTTGTTAGTGCCTGATACGCTCAGTGCCTTGCAAAAGTTGGCACAAAGCATCAGAAAACGATACGATATCCCGGTAATTGGTGTAACAGGTAGTAATGGCAAGACTGTTGTAAAGGAATGGTTACATCAGTTGTTGAGTCCTGATAGGGTAGTGGTGCGTTCTCCTCGCAGCTATAACTCTCAGATTGGCGTGCCACTTTCAGTGTGGCAGTTGCATGAAGGTACCGAACTTGCAATTTTTGAAGCTGGCATTTCACAGCCAGGTGAGATGGAGGCTTTGCGGGACATTATACAACCTACCATTGGCGTACTTACCAATATCGGCGGAGCACATCAGGAGAATTTCTTCTCGCGTCAGGTGAAATGTATGGAAAAACTGACGCTTTTTAGAGACAGTGATGTAGTGATTTATAATGGAGATGATGATTTCATCAATAATTGCGTGAGCAACTCTTTGCTCGCTACCCGTTCGATGGCATGGAGCCGTAAAGATGCTGACCGCCCTTTATATATTAGTAAAGTAGAAAAAGGTGTGGATAGTACGAAGATAACCTATCGTTATCTCGATATGGTGAATCAGTTTACCTTGCCTTTCATCGATGATGCTTCTATTGAAAACAGCCTACACTGTTTAGGTGTTTGTTGTTATTTGATGCTCCCGCCAGAGCAGGTGGCTGAACGTATGGCACGCTTGGAACCTGTTGCCATGCGATTAGAGGTGAAAGAGGGACAGAACAATTGTCTGCTCATCAATGACAGCTACAACTCCGACCTTACTTCCTTGGAACTGGCATTGGATTTCCAATATCGCCGTTCACAGGACAAACAGCTGAAACGTACCTTGATTTTGAGTGACATTTTGGAAACAGGGAAGAAGGCTCATATGCTTTATGGTCAGGTGGCACAGTTGCTCAAAAGTAAAAACATTGAACGCATCATTGGCGTAGGTGAAGAGATTAGTTCTTGTGCTGATGAGTTCGGTATTGAAAAATCGTTTTTCTTATCGACAGCAGACTTGCTTAAAGCTATAGATGAACGAAAACTAAAGTTAGATCATGAGATTATTCTTATCAAGGGTGCTCGTAAGTTTGGCTTCGATGAGCTGACGGAAGCCATCGAGAAGAAGGTACATGAAACCATCTTAGAGGTTAACTTAGGTGCCTTGGTGGCTAATTTTAACTATTATCGCAGTTTGCTGAAGCCTGCCACCAAGATGGTGTGTATGGTTAAAGCTTCGGCCTATGGTGCAGGTGCCATCGAAGTAGCTCGCACCTTGCAAGATCATCGTGTGGATTATTTAGCTGTGGCAGTGGCCGATGAGGGCGCTGAGCTCCGTAAGGCTGGTATTCATGCCAACATCCTCATCATGAACCCAGAGATGACAGCCTTTAAGACCATGTTTGATTACAAGCTCGAACCTGAGGTATATAGCTTTCATTGGCTGGAAGCATTGATTGATGCTGCAGAAAAAGAAGGTATTACCAATTTCCCAATACATGTCAAATTGGATACAGGTATGCATCGTCTGGGATTTGATCCTTCAGACATGCCTGCATTAATCAATCGGCTGAAGAAACAGAATGCCCTGATAGTTCGTTCGGTGTTCTCACACTTTGTGGGCAGTGACTCTGAAGAGTTTGATGCATTCACCTGTCGTCAGATGAATACTTTCCTGAAGGCGTCAAACGAGTTGCAGGCTGCTTTTTCGCATAAGATATTACGTCACATCTGTAACTCGGCTGGCATAGAGCGTTTCCCGAGTATCCAACTGGACATGGTGCGTCTTGGGTTAGGTCTTTATGGTATTAACCCCATCACTAATGCAGTGATGCACAACGTTTGCACCCTTAAGACTACCATCTTGCAGATACATGATGTGCCAGCTGATGAGACTGTGGGCTATAGTCGTAAGGGACACCTCAACCGTCCGTCACGCATTGCCGCCATACCTATCGGTTATGCCGATGGCTTGAATCGTCATTTGGGTAATGGTCATTGCTACTGTCTGGTCAATGGCCAGAAAGCACCTTATGTGGGCAATATCTGTATGGATGTTTGTATGATTGATGTTACAGAAATCGATTGTCAGGAAGGTGACAAAGTGGAGATATTTGGCGACCATCTGCCTGTAACTGTTCTGAGCGATGTACTGGAAACCATTCCCTATGAGGTATTGACCAGCGTGAGTAACCGAGTGAAACGAATCTATTTCCAAGATTAAGATTATTATTAACAATTTAAAACAATAGAATTATGGAAAACTTACTGTTAATGTTTATGCCTTCGGGCTCAGAGTGGATCATTATCGCGTTGATCATCCTGTTATTGTTTGGTGGCAAGAAGATTCCTGAACTGATGAAGGGCCTTGGTAAGGGCGTTAAGAGCTTCAAGGACGGTGTCAATGAGGCAAAGAACGAAATCAATGACGCTACCAAGGAATTGGAAGACAAAGATACTAAGAAGGAATAATATATTAGTGATTGATACTTGGGTCTTGATGATATAATAAGGTAATGCCAATTACTTTATTAGTTGTCAATTGTCAATTATCAATTGTCAATTAGAATAGAATGGAAGACAGAGAATTGACGTTTTGGGAACACCTTGATGTGTTACGATGGGCACTGGCCCGTATTGTGGGATTGTGGTTTGTGCTGGCTATAGGTTTCTTTATCGCCATGCCTTACATTTTCGACCCTGTCATCATGGGGCCGTGCCACGACAACTTTGTCTTCTATCAATTCTTACGAAAGATAGGTGAGGTGTTCAACTTGACGGGTGACTTCTTTACCCAGCGGTTTGATATCAAACTGCAGAACATCAACTTAGCTGCACCTTTCTTTGTGCATCTCACCACATCATTCGTTTTGTCTATCGTTATACTGGTTCCTTATATTTTTTGGGAAATCTGGCTTTTCATCCGTCCAGCCCTCTATCCCAATGAGGCTGCAGGTGTGCGCAAGGCGTTGCTGTTAGGCAACATCATGTTCTATATAGGTATGGCTGTGGGCTATTTCATGGTCTATCCGTTGGCTTTGCG
>OMSH01000134.1 GCA_900313715.1 uncultured Prevotellaceae bacterium | reverse complement strand
TCAGTCAGGAAGCCAGTCTCTGCCAGCATATTGAGGTTGAGCGTCAGCATCTCCTGCAACTGTTTCCAGAACGCCAGGTTAGGCTCAACATAACCCATCACCTCAGGCGTAGGCAAGCCACCACCGCCACACTCAGCTGCCATCGGTTGCTCAGCATAAAGGATGGCATCGTGCTTGAGTTCCGCCCATGAAGCCAGTGCCGAATTGAGCCCTTTGATCTTCCAGGCATCAGTCTGCATAAAGCCCGGGTAGTTTTTATCACTCTTCTGCAATACCAGCAGGCTCTCCATCCACTTATTATACATAGAGTCTTCCCAGTTATCATTATAATCGATGAAACGCTCATGCAGGCGATTCCTTTCTTTAGTAAATCCGCTCCAGGCAGCTGCATCATGATAGGTAGTATCCATCACGGCACCAGCCGTTTCAACGCCCAGCACATCCATCACGTGTACCCCGCGTGGATAGGCCAACTGGCTGTTGGGAGTCTCGTCGTAGGTACTTGCCAACACTTCGTTGTCGAGGACATATCGCTGGGGCATGAAATTCAGTTTGTCAGCACAGCTGAGCTGTATCTTCGGAGCTATGCGGTTGCGTCCTTTGAACTCCTCCATCAACCAGTCGTTTACCTGCTTGAGAGTCTGGTCCGACAGGGCTTGTTCCAAACTGCCCACTCCTTTTTCCTTCAAGAAATCTGCCACCTCCAACACGGCGAGGTTATCAGGCTCACCCATGAGGAAGGCCAGCGCATCATACACGCCACGACCAGCTTTCCGGTCAGCTTCAGAGAGCTGGTTGAACAGCTGTGCCATAGACACCGCACGTTTCAGGCCTTGGATCTCTTCACGGCAGAACGAGGCTGTCTGCAACCACATCATCGCACGGAAATAGTGCTTCAACACTTCATTGCGGGTATAGTTGCCACGGGGCTTGAACAGACTATAGTTAAAGAACACCTCTGTCTCTAACAAAGCAGACTGGGCATCCTGGCAGTCCATGATATGACTGATCTCGAAATCATACTTGGCACGCATCTGCTCTGGCACATCCACCTGCGAGTCGTCCAACAGGTGCAGGGCGATGGCGAAGAACGTGGCATTGAAGTCGGCCAACTGTTTCAGTTCGTCATGGGCCCCAGTCGAGCGGGCTTGGATGGCAGCCTGGTACATGGCACGGCACATCTTTGCCAATGCAGGTACGAAACTGTGTTGTTCGAGCGACTTGAGCACATAGCTGAAATACATGTGGTAGGCTTGCAGATAGACATCAGTGGTGATGAAGCTGGGGATGCACGAGTAGTCGTTGCTCTCGTACACCTGGAACAGCTGTTCAAAGTCGGTTGGCTCCATCGCCATATTGTGTTGCAACAGCATGGTGAGCAGCTTTTTGGAGGGCGCCTTGATCTGGTGCAAGTTAACCGCCAAAGCAGGGTTCTGCAACGTGATGCCTTGCTGCGAAGTAATCTGGCGCTGCCGGGCCAGTTCGGTCATGCGGGCATCTATCTTGGCGATAAAGGCTTTCTCTTCATCTGTAAGATGGGTTTGATCGAGATAAGCCTGGTATTCGTCGTCATAATTGTCGAAACTGATGAGGGGTTCCCAGTTGTTGGCTTCGTTGCCCCAGAAGAGGGAGTCGCAGAGATCGTAGTACCACTTGGTGCGGCTGCAATAAAAGCCGTTGATGTCACCTTCCTTAATCCAGATGCCATGAATGGCATAGGGGTAGTAACGGAGGATACGCAGTTCTTGGTAGCTGAGCTGACTGATATCCATGTCCAGGTCAACGGACTGCGGCAGTTCGTCATCATTGAGCAACAGTGACTGGGGGTTGTAAATGGCGTCAAGGGTTTCCTGACTGACGCTTCCGCCTTGTTGTTTGCAGGCACTCAAAGCACAGAATGCCACCATTATAAAAACAATTAGTTTTTTCATTGTAGTTCTTGTTTACGTTTGGTAGTGCAATATTACAAATTTCTTTTTTCATTACAAAAAGCTTACTTCTTTTCTTTGCTATGCTATCTTAGAACTACCTAATTCAATATTATCATAGTTCAAGAGCTGAACCTTTTCTTTGCTATATGAATATTCCTGATGGCTTCGCCGACTGCATCACTGCAGACTACTTTTCTGTTCCTTTCTTCGACGCGAAGAAAGAACCAAAGAAGCATCCCCCCCTTACCAAACCATCCCCCAGGGGATGACTTAATTGACTTCGGACTAAAGTCCTTCGTCAAAGTCTTACTGTATCGCTCACAAGCTTTCGCCCTACGGGTGAGCGATAATTCTCTACTCGCTTCGCGAGAAGAGTGATAAGAAACTACCGGCTTGAAACATTGCATAGTGAAAGAGCATAATTGGAGAGGCGTTAAGAAAAAACGAGCTTAGCGCGTTAAAAGCTGCAAGCCTGTTTGAGCGAAGCGAAATGACGGAGCAGCGAGGGCAGAGTGATGCTTGCATCAGCTATGCCGAGTCGTGACGGAGTTCTGCGTTAGCGAGTTCTTGCAGTTTAGCGAAAAGTGAAGTTTTTTTAGCCTCGGAAGTTCAGCTCTTGAACTATGCCTAAAGTTGAAATAGGTAGTTTAAAAATTATGGGAGAAAATAAAGGAATTTGATGCCGAAACCTTGTTGGCGATAAAGGGCCTCCACGAACGTGCTGTCGTCTTGATGTTCGATGGTGCGGATAAGCGCTGGCACAGAATCACGGACAATGGAGAAATCGTCGAGTCGGTAGGCAACATGAGAACCCAGCCACAAGGGACGGATGTGCTTGCCATGAAAGAGTTTGAAGAGGAACAGGCGCTTGTCGGGCTCCGGAAAGAAGCGCGTGGGTTTGATGACCCCCACCGCTATCTCCGGTACTCCATCGGCATTGACATCCCCCCAGTCAAAGCGATAGACAGGATAAGGCAATCGCCATGAAGAAAGTTCCTTGCCTTGCCGTTCATAGCGGATGAACGACAGACTGTCGTGGATGCGTTCCAAGCGGACGACTCCCCCATCCCATGGGAAACTCTCAGCGGGAACGGAATGGCAGGCTGCTAACAATAAGATAAGCAGGACAGGCAATATGCATTTTTGGCAATTCATGAAATTTAATATTGAATAAGCTACTGCGAAGATAGCAATAATTAGGTTTTTTTACTAATTTTGCACTCGCATTAATTAAAGTAAATGTTATTCTCTCAAAAAGTATATATTATAAATAAGGTATGGCTATGCGGCGTGCTGAGCCTGTTGACATTGTCAATTACCGTCGTAGCACAAGAAAAAGGTGTCAAGAGCGAGGCGGCCATGCGTGCCTATTTGCAGGAAAGAAACATAGCCGTGACACAGCACAATAGCCTGAAGTTGTTCTTCAGCGGACACGACAAGTTCAAGGACCTGTTTGGTCACATCAACCAAGCCGAGAAGACCATACACATGGAGTATTTCAACTTCCGAAACGATTCAATCGCCGGACTTACGTTCGAATTGTTGGGTGTGAAGGCACAGGAAGGCGTAGCAGTGCGTGCCATGTATGATGCTTTTGGCAACTCATCGAACAACCGGCCTCTGAAGAAAGTACATACCCAAGCCATCAGAGCTACTGGAGTTGATTTGGTGGAATTCGACCCGATACGCTTCCCCTGGGTAAACCATATCGTACCCCGCGACCACCGCAAGATTGTAGTGATTGACGGCAAGACAGGCTACACTGGGGGCATGAACATTGCCGACTATTACGTGGTAGGATTGGAAGATATCGGTGAATGGCACGATATTCACATGCGACTGGAAGGGCCTGTGGTGAGCAAGCTGCAAGATATCTTTCTGAAGATGTGGAATAAAGAGACAAAACAACATGTGTTGAGCGAACTGCGTACGCAAGTGGTTGACATGACTGCCGAGCACACGCCTGTGGAAGACATATCAGAAAGTGAAGTGGCGCTACTGCCATTAGAAGAGCGTATGGAACTGGTGGGCAAGCGAACCCATGAGGAGGTGGACATAGCCATCGTGGACCGTTCACCGGGCAAGACTTCGGACGCTATCAGGAAGATGTATGCCAAGGCGTTAGACAGCGCCGAGGAGCATGTGCAGATAGTGAACCCCTACTTTGTGCCCACCAAGTCGGTACGCAGGGCCATCAAGCGGGCACTGAAACGTGGTGTGGAGGTGGAAATCATGATTCCTGCCAAGTCGGACATCGGGTTTACCCCAGAGACAGGTGAGCTGGTGGCTTACCGGCTGATGAAGAAGGGAGCCAAGGTATATCTGTTCGACGGGGGCTTCCATCATTCGAAGGTGATGATGGTGGACAGTACGTTCTGTACCGTGGGAACGGCTAACCTGGACAGTCGCAGTTTACGTTATGACTATGAAACTAATGCGTTTATCTTTGATAAAGGTACCACCGACGAGTTGAGCACAATGTTCGAACGTGACAAGCAGAACAGTCATCCGCTGACCAGGGAGTATTGGAAGAAACGCAGTGGATGGAAGAAGTTCGTGGGATGGTTTGGTAATTTACTTACGCCGTTCTTGTAAAAGTCAGGCATAAGTCTTATCTTTGTCATACAAATAGCTATAAAGCCATAATGGATGTGCCGATGACTGACTGCAAGCAGATATGCCATCTACACACATCCATTATGACTTATAATAAGGGAGAAAAAAAATGGAACAATATTTGGATTTGTTGAGAAGAGTGAAGGCCGAAGGCGTGGAGAAGAGCGACCGCACCGGCACTGGCACCATCAGTATATTCGGTCATCAGATGAGGTTTCACATGGATGATGGTTTTCCGTTGCTTACCACCAAGAAGCTGCACTTGAAATCGATTATCTATGAGTTGCTGTGGTTTCTCAAGGGAGATACCAACGTGCATTTCCTGCAGGAGAACGGGGTGCGTATCTGGAACGAATGGGCTGATGCCGATGGCAATTTAGGACCGGTGTACGGACACCAGTGGCGTTCATGGGAAACAACCGACGGCAAAGTGATTGACCAGATAAGTGAGGTGGTGGATACCATCAAGCACCACCCTGACTCCCGCCGCATCATGGTGTGTTCTTGGAACGTGGGCGACTTGCCTCACATGGCGCTCCCACCCTGTCATTGTCTGTTCCAGTTTTATGTGGCCAACGGTACCCTGAGCCTGCAACTTTACCAGCGCAGTGCCGATATCTTTTTAGGTGTGCCTTTCAATATTGCATCGTATGCCCTGCTCTTGCAGATGATGGCACAGGTGACAGGCCTCAAGGCGGGTGACTTTGTACATACTTTCGGTGATGCGCACATCTACCTGAATCATCTGGAGCAAGTGGACTTGCAGCTGACGCGTGAACCACGCCCACTGCCTAAGATGACAATCAATCCTGACGTGAAGGACATCTTCGACTTCAAATACGAGGATTTTGAACTGACTGACTATAACCCCTGGCCACATATTGCCGGAAAAGTTGCCGTATAACCATGATAGCCATCATAGCCGCCATAGACAAGAACAACGCTCTGGGTTTCAAGAACCGATTGTTGTTTTACCTGCCTGATGACCTGAAGCGATTCAAGGCGCTGACCACAGGGCACACTGTGGTGATGGGCAGAAAGACATTTGACTCATTGCCCAAGGGAGCACTGCCTAACCGCAGGAACATCGTGTTGAGCCGCAGTACCAGACTGGAATTACCGGGAGCCGAAGTGTATGCCTCATTAGAAGAGGCACTGCAGCATTGTGCAGATGACGAACAGGTGTTTATCATGGGGGGGGCCAGCGTCTATAAGCAAGCGATGCCCCTGGCCGACAGACTTTATATGACAGAGATAGATGCGGAAGCGGCAGAGGCCGACGTGTATTTCCCTGCTATTGACCATGAGCTGTGGCACGAGACAAAAAGAGATGTCCGCCGCGCCGACGACAGACATCCCTGTAATTATGCGTTCGTAGATTACGAAAGATAGTCTTTACTTATCAGTGATAATGGATTCCACTGGCAACTGACGCTGGATAGCCTCGTTGAACGAGATGATAGTTTCTGTGCGAGCCAGGTTCAAAGGTTGCAGCTTATCGTGAATAATGCTCAACAGATGATGGTTGTTGCGTGCATACAATTTGATGAACATATCATACTGCCCTGTAGTATAGTGGCATTCCACGATTTCCGGAATCTTTTTTAAAGCATTGGTCACGTCTTCGAAAGAAGCAGGATCCTTCAAGTAAAGGCCTATGTACGCGCATGTCTCGAATCCCACACTCTCGGGATCCACAATAAACTGAGAGCCTTTCAAGACACCAAGAGAGGTGAGTTTCTGCACTCTTTGATGGATAGCTGCTCCAGAGACATTACAAGCCCTGGCTACCTCGAGGAAAGGGACACGGGCGTCAGCCGCAATCATTTTCAGGATTTTTTTGTCAAGGGCGTCTAATTGATGATGTGCCATATTAATTACAATTTAAAAGTAAAAATATTAATTTTATATGCAAAGGTAAACAATATTGACTAAATTTGCAAGAATAATTGAACAATAAAAACAAATTATGAAGAAAATATTTATAGCAGCATGGATATTATTAACTTCTACAGCTACCCATGCACAACATTTTGATGATTATTTCAAGGAGGAGACGCTGCGTGTGGACTATGTCTTCACGGGTAATGACCAAGGACAGCAGATAGCGCTTGACGAACTGAGCATTCTCCCAGGATGGGCAGGCAGGAGACATCATTTGGCAGAGATGCCACTGAAGAGTCATGGTCAGTTGGTGATGCGCGACAAAGAAAGCGGTCAAACCATCTATGCCACTTCCTTCTCTTCACTTTTCCAGGAATGGACCGCCACTGACGAGGCAAAAGTGGTGACCAAGAGTTACGAAAACTGCTTCTTGGTGCCATTCCCTAAAAGGACGGCAGAGGTAGAGGTGACGCTCATGAACTATCGGCATGAGGTGGTGGCAACCCTGAAGCATACGGTGGATCCGTCTGACATTCTGATTCATCAGAAAGGGAGGGAGCATGTGACGCCCTATAGATATATGGTGCAAAATGGAACGCCTCAGGAGTGTATAGACATTGCCATCCTGGCGGAGGGTTACCAACCAGAGGAGATGGAGTTATTCTACGAAGATGCAGCCAAGGTGAGTGAGTTTCTGTTCAGCTACGAACCTTTTAAGTCGCTACAGAAGAAATTTAACTTCGTAGCGGTGGCCAGTCCGTCGGTGGACAGTGGTGTAAGCATTCCCAAAAGAGGGGAATGGAAGCATACTGCATTCAGTTCAAACTACAGCACTTTCTATTCCGACCGCTATCTCACCACTTCACACCTAAAGGCGGTACATGACGCGTTAGCAGGCATTCCCTACGAACATATCATCGTACTGGCCAACACGGAGGAATATGGCGGTGGTGGTATCTACAACTCGCTGATGTTGACACCTGCACATCATAGTACGTTCCGTCCTGTAGTGGTGCATGAGTTTGGCCATAGCTTTGCCGGTTTGGCAGATGAGTACTTCTACGAGGGTGACGTGATGTCAAACAGCTATCCATTGGATATTGAGCCTTGGGAACCTAATATCACTACCTTGGTGGATTTCGACAGTAAGTGGAAGGACATGCTGAAGAAAGGTACCCCTATCCCAACCACCGACCAGAACACGCCAACAGGTGTATTTGAAGGGGGCGGTTACTCTTCAAAAGATGTTTATCGTCCTGCCTTTGATTGCCGTATGAGGACGAATAGTAGTCCTGACTTCTGTCCTGTTTGCAACAGGGCCATTAGACGGATTATTGCTTTCTATACAGAATAATACCCCTCCGTCTGCTTCGCAGCTACCTCCCCTATCTAGGGGAGGATTTATAAAACAACCCCGCAATAAAAAGCCGTCGGAAATCCGACGGTTTTTTGCTATTAACTATTACTGACGTTTGGACGTAATAAAAACCTCCTCGCTTGGGGAGGTTTAACTTTTACGGTATCTACTATTTCTGACGTTTGGACGTAATAAAAACCTCCTCACTTGGGGAGGTTTAACTTTTACAGTATCTACTATAACAGACGTTTGGACGTAATAAAAACCTCCTCACTTGGAGAGGTTTAACTTTTACGGTATCTACTATAACAGACGTTTGGACGTAATAAAAACCTCCTCACTTGGGGAGGTTTAACTTTTACAG
>OMSH01000186.1 GCA_900313715.1 uncultured Prevotellaceae bacterium | reverse complement strand
TTGGGGATATCTTTGAAAGGTTTCACCATATGCTTAGATTCCCTTACGTGCACAAATCCCACAGGAGCAGCAATAATGCCAGCTGGATGCGCTTTGCCTTTACGAATTAATTCGCATAGCTCCATCAAAGCAGTTGGCGCATTGCCAAAGGCAAAAATAGCATCAGTAGGATAATCCTCTACTGCCAGACGGATACCGGCTTGTGTACGGGTGATGCCTTTTTCCTCCGCCATTTGTTTTACGCGAGGGTCATCCAGATAGCACTTAGCATCTACACCCAAGCGTTGCAGAGCTCCCTTTCGGATACCGCTAACAACCATCGTCACATCAGTAATGATATGCTTGATGCGTCCGTTTGATACGCCTTCATATAGTGTTTCCACAGCTTGGTCATCTACCAACAGGATGTTTTCCATGTCAAAATCTGCAGTAGTGTGGATGGCGTGCAGTAATGGCCATTTCCTACCTATGGGCATATTCTTGTCCTTCAACTCTTTCTCAATGGTGCGGAAGCTCTCTATCATGATGTTTTGTCCTACTTTCTGCCCATCAGATACCACCTCCCGATAGTAGCCACGAGGCGTAATCATCGTGTTCTGCCAATTGTAGGATTGTGAGTTACCAATGATGATAACAGTAAACATATCTACATCCTCAGGATTGAAAGCCGAGAGGGTAGTGACTTTCACCTCTTGATCTTCACGACCAGCCTGACGCACATAGCCAACAGGTGTTTCACCACTTCTTCCATGTTTCAGAAATAACTCCTGTAAACGATAGAGTTGCCAGTAACGTCCCACGCTTTTGGGATTATAGATAGCCGTAACGAAATCGGCTTCTGCTGCTGCAATAATGCGACGCTCAATCTTCTCCCAAGGTGTCATCAGGTCACTCAAAGAGATGAGGCAAAGATCATGACCTATGGGAGCACCTAATAGTGAGGCAGCTTTCTGGAAAGCACTGATGCCTGGAATAGAAACAACCTCGATATCACTGTTGCACTCTTTCTTCATCTCATAGATAAGAGGTGTCATACCATAAATTCCGGCATCACCAGAGCTGATCACTATAACAGTATTTCCTTCTTCTGCAAGGTCGAAAGCCTGCTTGGCACGCTCTCGCTCTTTCTTCATTCCTGTATCTATGCACTGCGCTCCTTCTTTGAGAAAAGGTTCCACAAATTGGAAATAGTATTTGTAGCCCACAACCACATCGGCTTCTCTCAAAGCATTGAGAACTGCTCCTGTTATATCAGCTTCATTGCCAGGACCTATGCCAGCTACTATAATTGTTCCATTGACCATTTTATTCTTGTTGTTATTATTCTCTACAAAAAAGACTAATCGATGTTTGACTGCAAGAGGATATGCCGTCTATTCACATCTGCTTGTCTCTATTTTTTATTACGTTCCGTTTACAGCTTGTTCCCATTCTGTGTGCCAAAGGAGCTAATCCCTTGAATCAGCAAATATATAAAATTACTTCAACATGACTTTTATATGCTGGATATAAATATCCCTGATGGCTTTGATTTCTCCCAAGCCCTGCAACTTAACATTCACTTCGAAACCCTGTTGCTCAAACAACCCTTTCCATTCTTTAGCGATGTCGTTTCGTGCATGATCACCGGCTGTAAGCAACAACGGACGCAGTTGTACTTTCTTTACCTTGTTCTGCTTTAGGTTCTTCAGTGTCATTTCCTGGGTAGGATAGCCCTCGATGGTAGAAACATACCAGTTGCTTTGTTCACGTTCCTGCAACATGGTCTGCAACATCGCATATACAGCCGTAGAAGGGTGGGTGGTGCCGTGACCAACCAACACTACTGCTTGGTTTTTCTCAGTTCCTTCGAGAGTCAAGATATCCAAAACCTTTTGACAATCCTCAATGCTATATAGTAATGGATTCCCAGCTTTCAGTACTTTGAAGAACGGTTGCAGCGATGCAATGGTTTCACGGAGATTTGTCATCTCGTAGCCCTCCATCAAGGTAGTACTCTGCACATACACATGTTCGTAGCCATCGGCACGCAATTGCATCAAAGCCTCCTGTGGACTATAGAAATGTTCTCCGCGTTTACCCCAGATGTTGCGGATTATGGCAGAGGCATAAGCCTGCCTTACCTCCATATCAGGGAAAGCAGCTTTCACATCATTGTTCACCGTTTCGAGCGACAAAGCTCTGCCCTCAGGTTCTGAAGTACCGAAATGCACCATCAAAATTGCTGTCTTCTCAGTTTGTGCAAATCCCATTAGGCAAATGCACAGCATCATTAACAAAAAAGTTATTCTCTTCATAAATCTTGTTTTTTTGCCGAATAGATGTGCCGGCGACTGACGTCAGGCCTATAATGTCGCCTGCACACATCTATTTCGTCTCTAATAGTTAGCTGAATATATAGGAGAGCGGATGTTTAGGCCTGCCGTGAGGAGCGATCCATATATTCAGCGCATTGTTCTGCCCTTAATAAAACTTTATATTCAAACCAACGGTCAGCATTCTGCCAGGAGAGAGCAACGCATAGTTGACACCCTTAGGACGACAATCCTTCTTGTTGAAAATATTATCGATGCCTATACTTGGTTCAATCTGTACATGCTTGATATGGTCGAATGTATG
>OMSH01000131.1 GCA_900313715.1 uncultured Prevotellaceae bacterium | reverse complement strand
GAAGAAAGGCTATGAGAATTTCGATGCTTCATATATGAGCTTCTTCTCTCGATTCTTTGCCTGCAAGTACATTATTTCCACAAAAGATGTTGTCAATGACAGGGATATGCGTCAAGATGCGACTCTCAGGAAAATGTACACAGAAGCAGAGAATCGTACAGAGGCTAATGAGTACCTTGGATTCCAGGAATTTGAGCAGATATTGAATAATCATCCAGAGTATGTGCTGACACTCGACAAGGTTCTTGACAACTTCTATGAGTATGATTATAAAGATGCACATAAGAACATCTATAAAATGATGGTTCCATCCTGGGAGAAGCAATCTCCAGATGATGGAGATGATTTTTATAGCAATATCAGCTCCAAGATGACGCATACAAAATTAATCGTCTTTGGTGCTGTTATTGAGTTTATTGAAGCATTTGAGAAGTTTGACGTAGAAACGTTCAAGCAATGGATGCGCATTGTGTGGAATGTTATTGAGAATACGAATATCGACAGTCTTACTCCTGTTTCCTCACTAATCAGGAAGTTCTCTGCAGTCATCCATAGCATAGCACGAAGGATGTCAGATGGGGATACTTTCTTCTATGCCCTTTCTCAGTGGAAAGAAGATAATACAGACGAGAGAGAAAATAGGGCTTTGCTAGAAGAAGTACAAAAAGCATCCTGTATTGCTGACGATATGGATTGGTTGCCTGTATTCGTTGATGCAGAGCGACATCCATTCTTTAGGGGCATGGTGATGTTCTTCTATAGAGAAGGCATGTCTCTGGAGGATTATCAGTATAGCTTAAGTCTGGCCAAGAATATGTTCGACGAATCAGGTATTTCACCCATGTATCGCGAAGACCACCTGTTGATTCGCGCAATAGCAAGTCAATTCGTGACTTGGCAGGATTTAAGAGATCGGTTCTTAACAGAAAGAGCAGAAACTAATAAGTATTTAAAGAACATCTTGGCTTCGAACAATGATGTAAGGCGCATGCTTTCAGATGTTCTTGAAGGCGATAATGATGAGGAAGTCAAAGCAGGACTTGCAGACTACATTGAAACTGCTGAAGACTTCACACCGTGGTCTGGAGCAAATGAAATAGAGAAAGAGTACTGCAATATGGCCGTTGACAGAATTCGGCATGATATTAAGCTGTATGACTGGGTATCAGCGGAGGAAGCTCGTGGAAAATCAGTACTTAGAGTTTATTGGTACGAAGGTCATATTATGTTTGCAGTTCCAAGAAAGCAGTTTGCGAAAGTTGCACTTGATACAGAAAGGGCAAAGATAGCAAATACTATTGCTATGAACTACGGCTTCGAGTATTACGATGCCAATCAACTCAACATGTATCAACAGTACGGAGATTGCTTTGGTAACGACATATGGCTTAAGCAAGAGCGAGAGCAGTGTACTTTATGGATTGGCTTCTGCCAATACCATGAGATCAAAATACAGTTTGAGTGCAAGACAAAGAAATATGCAAAAGAACTATTTGATTTGCTGGAAGGCTGTAGCTATATAGATGACGATGAGCGATGGGTTCAAATACCATCTCTGAAACATTTCAAGAAAAATAAGACTGTTAAGGATTTGTCTAAAGAACTGGAAGACATCTTTGATGTTGTTCCAGAATCGAGTAAATTGGCTCTTGACAACAAATAATAATTAAATACGAACGATATGGGTTTCTTTAAGAAATTGTTTGGAAAGAATAAGGAAGAGGATTCTGAAGTTAGCAATAACTTGCAGGAGGATGAATCATCCGATTCCCCCAAATTCAGTCTTGACGATATGAATGATTCGATGTTTATTCACTTAGAATCTAAGTATCGTCATCAACCGTTTGTTCTGCGTAGGTCAAGCGAAAACGACAGGATAACCTTAGGAGAGGTGCTTCATGAGGTATTCCAGATAGAACCTGACGATCTACAGTCATTGGCTGTTGTCGCTAGCAATACAATGGTGCATGTGATTGAAACATTAACTATTGTAGACAAAGAAGAAATCTCCAAGTTTGATTTGTTTGCTTGTATTCTAAAAAACAAGCTTGATGGTCATTATACCCAAGGGATGTCTAATGACGCAGTTCTAATAGTACAAACCAAATCACAAGAGATTGCACTCAATATCACAAGTTTGGGAGGTTCGCCTGAAATGAAATATATCAGGATTGTGTTGTTGGCTCCAGACAATGCAGAAAAGGATGACTTACGCACCACCCAATCCGAAAATGCTCCTTTTGTATCAAGTTTCGTGCTTTCATTCGTAGAAGATGGTTATGAGACCTCACTCAAACATTTCGAAGCCGTGGAGAAAAGCTTAATTGCGAAACAGCAGAATGGCGAGGAACTTGATGACCTTGAACGGGAAATGGTTCATGGGCAGTTGGAATTCCAAGGCTATGGGTATATTGGATATGGTAAATGGCTTTTTGAACAGTCGCGTTATTATGACACCTATTCTATTCTGAAGCGAGCATATAATTATATGAAGGCCAATATTCATAATGCTCCGGAGGATGTAAAGGAAGCGTTCTATGAGATCTGCGCTCTACTAGGTATCTGCTTATCTAAATTGGGTAGAGAGGAAGAAGCTTTCTTCTTTTTCCGCGTAGCCAGGGATGGAGGTAAAGTTGGTTATTGCACTAACTACATTGACTCTATGGCCAGATTAGGTAATGCCTCTGCAATGTGGCTGGCAATGAACAATATGGTGCATACATATGCCAGTGTCTATGGTGAGAATCCTGACACATGGCCAGAAGAAGCAAGAGATTATCCAATTAAAGTATCATTCGACCTTATCAAATATAAGCAATTATTTGATTCAAAACTGGAGGAATGCCCAAGAATAGATACCGGTATCACCATTGGTGAACTTCTTGATTCACTTTATGGAGTCAAGAGGTATGATGTACTCCCTAATATGGCCGTTTTCAATCAAATTGAAGGAAAATTTGAAGATACGATAGAAGACAAAGACAAGGTTTACGATTACTTGCTCAATGCAGATAATTGCTTTGATAAGACTTTTGTGTTGTCATTATCACATTCACCAAATGAATCAAAAGACAATGGCGACAAGTCAATCCTGTCAAGTTTCGCCACTTTGATTATTGTTACCCATAAGGTTAAGGCTGAAAAGGAGGCAAACCTGATGCGTTTGGATATCATAAGAGGTAATTACCCAAATAATGATGATCGACGCGAGCCGGTAAGAGCAAACGTGCCACTATTTACATCTCTGATAATGGGAACGAAGTCAGACAATACCTTCGGAGCTAATAAAGACGAATGTATAGAATGTTTCCAGTTTGCAGATGATTTGCATAGCCAGAACCGATTCTTGGAAGCCTCGAAGCTATACAAGTGGGTGTTTGAGAATGCATCAAATCTGATGAAGACAGATATGGGCAAAGCCTATAATACTGAAGACAGGGAATTGTTGGGACTGTTCTTTGAAGCTGCTTTTAACGCAGGATTCTGCCTGATGGAACTGGGTGCGATGGAGTCTTCTTCGTATTATCTAAGTCAGGCTGTTCATTCAAATGTATATGCACATGCCCAGGAGTATATCAACTGTTTGGTAAACACCAAGGCTCCGATTGCATTGGATGTCATAAATGAAGTCCTTTCAAGATCTACAAAGCCCGATTCCGAAGAGGACATGCAGGCTTGGAAATATCATATGGCATTCCTGAAAAGAAGAAAGAGCTATGCTCTCATTGATATGAGTGAATATGACGAGGCAGAAGAACTGCTTAAGGAGATGATTAATGATCCTTTGTGCAAAGACTTCGCAGAAGGAGAACTTAATTATATAAACGACATTAGAAATAAATAGGAGAATAATATATGGCTTTTGACACAAGCATATTAACCAAAGAAGAATACGACTTCTATGAACATCGAAAGTTGAAGGACAAATACTTCATTGGATGTTTTAGAAAGACGGAATCGGGTTATCTGATTTCGGACATACGTCGTTCTGATTTCTCAAAAATCAAATATAAGCCCAGAAACTCGAAATCATTTACTATCGAAGTCAACAAGCCCTTAAAGGCAAAGTTGAAAGATGATTGTTACTATAAGTTTACGTGGGTTATGCTTCAGTCAAAGCCGACATATATTTTTGATGTTGACGAAAATGAGGCCATTGAACTCATTAAGCCACATGACATTGTAACTCTTCTTTATAATGATATCTACAACTATCCAGCCAGTGCCTCTGAAAAGATAGTCAATACCCTTGACACATTAAAGAACCAGCTGACTGCGAGCGGTAAGGAAGTGTTTATTTATGAGCTATTACAGAATGCCAATGACTATCCACAGAAGATTTCTGGCAAGAAGCAACCAGTGGACGTTGAATTCCATATTACTGACAACTATCTGGTGTTCCAGCATTCTGGCGACTACTTCGATGCTAAGAACATCGCTGCTATCTGTAGCATCAACGATAAGGAGAAAACTGACAACAGCGAAGCTATCGGATATAAGGGAATCGGTTTCAAGACCGTATTCCTGGATAACAACTATGTCCTGTTGAAGACTGGTCCTTATTCTTTCCGCTTTGACTACGAGCAAACAAAGAATATTGATGATACACCTTGGCAGATCCTTCCGATATGGACGGATGACGATGAGGTAGATGACGAAGTATTGGATATTATGGACAATGCGGATAAGAAATTCCGTGTCCAGATAGCTTTACGTCCTACTGAGGCAGACATATTGCATGAAAGAGAACAGAACTACGAAGAACTCTTTGCTGATGTCTTTGAAACGGAACGAGTTATTCTGTTTATCCCGTTTATCAATAGCGTCAGTGTATTCATGAATGGCGAAGACGAACCAGATATTGTCAAGGTAAAAGAGAACGATAAATGGTGTGTATCGGAAGCCAAGAAATATGTTAGTGACGTCCCTGAAGAATTGACAGAGGAATTGAATCGTCGAATAAATAAGAACGATGGTAAGATTCCTGAGAAGTATTTTGATTTCAAAAAGACATCAGTTGGCTTCGCATGTAAGCGGGAGGGCAATAAGCTTAAGACTGTAGAGAACACATGTCTCTATTGTTATCTACCTGCAAAGAAAGCCAAATGGGGTTTTGGTTTCCTGATGAATTCTGACATGATTCCTACTGGCCCTCGTGACAACGTAGAGCCAAAGGAGAAGATCAATCATGTGATAGCTAAAATTGCAGGCAAGCAGTTCTTTGCGTGGATTCAGGATTTGCTAAACTCAAATGAATTTGATTATGATTCAGTCTTCAGTCTTATTCCGAACTTTGAGGAGTGCAAGGAAAGGTATGAAGAGGACGAAGATGTAGTGAAGTTCAT
>OMSH01000028.1 GCA_900313715.1 uncultured Prevotellaceae bacterium | reverse complement strand
TTCTGTTTAATAAACCATACAAACATCAAACGAGTTATCAGACGAATCATCTTAGTGTCCAAATGGTCTGTATCGTCTTCTGTTGTTGCCGGATTATTGGGAAAATAGACTCCTGTTGTTGGATCAAGTGCCCATGTGTACCAGTTAAACAGATCGTTATAGAATTGCTTTGTAAGTGCTTCAACAGAGAATGCGTCGCGGATGTTGGCAAAACTAATACCTTTACGCTGAAGCTCGAAAAAGCGCTCTACGGCTGTGTTATAATAGTTCTCCGCATCACCAAAAACGAAGGTAAATCTTTTTGGTGAGGTCTTTTCGCCACGCAAGTCGGTTATAAACGATAAACGCCAATGATTTCCATCGTCAAAGACTGCTATACCTGCATCAGAGTCAATTTTTATGTATCTGTCAATAAGTTGACGAAGTCCTACCTTCCGACGGTCAATTGAACTATTCATCTTCAGATAGAAGAAGCTAATTTCATATGTATCTGATGTAGACAACGTACCCCAATAATAACCTGTTCCCTCATCTGAGTTGATGTCTAATGGCTCAGGAACTCTTTTCAGCGTCTGTGCTTTGAAGAAATTGATGATGAAATCAGTCCAAGTGCTTACATCAAACTTTGACTGGAAAATATCCCGTATCTGTTCTTTTGTGTATGCCATAATTATTCAAATGTTTCAGATGTAACAATCATTGGGTCACCAAAATCTTCGTCCTTCTTTTGACGAGACTCTGGAATGTAGTATTTGCTGTACAGATTCTCTATTATAGGAATAATCTCAGTGGAATGGTCTGTCATTTTAGAACCATCCTTTGTCATTTTATTGACTTGTTGAGTTAGGCGGTTAATAGCCTTAGTAAGACCAGTAAAGACACCAGTTTGAACATAAGTTTCAATGATAAGTATCTTGTCAAACACCTCATCATTGCGATAGGCTCGCTTTAATTGACGTATCAATGCCAATGCTTTTGTACCATTATCATTTCTCCTGGCCGCCAAAGTAGGAGCAGCATTGTCCTTCTCGTCATCTTGAATATAACTGTTGAAAGCTTTTTCCACGTGCTTGTAATGAATATCTTTTACCGCATCAAAATTGCCAGTTAACTCACTTCTATCAGCCCTTAAGATTTCTGCAGCTTCTACGAATTCCAATTTTTCAGGCGTACCATCGCCTACAACTTTGTAGAACTGGCTCTTTAGGCCCTTGCTAATATATACAATGCTTGTCTTTGGCTCAACACCCAGTTTGCGGTTTTCTTCCTTCCTGACAGTTCTACTCTTAATGGGCAGTTCTTTGATCTTCTTATAAAGTTCAGGCTCATCAGCATACAGATTGCGCACTTCTCTCAGCATCTCCAGCTGTTTGTCGATATTGTCGCGTACATTCTCATCGAATAGTTTGAAATCGTGTAATATCTCCTGACGAGTATATATCTGGGCGTCTTCGCCAAGGGCCGTATGGAATCCTTGCAATTTCAGCAAGGCATTCTGATAGAGACCTATCTGATCATTGCCTTCTTCAGATGGATAGAACATATAGTTGTAAATATTATCAGCTACGGAGCCAATTCGATTCACACGGCCAATTCGCTGCATAAGTCGAGTCGCATTCCAAGGTGAATCGTAATTAACAATGATGTTTGACCTGTGAAGATTAACGCCTTCTGCCAGGACATCTGAAGTTAGGATGATATTATAAACATCGAGCTTGTCACCTTTATAATTGGCATCGAAGTTCTTATTAATGTCATCTTTCACAGCCTTTCTATTAGCGGCACTGACAAAAAGGATATCTTTGCGCTTAAGCTTTCGTTCCAACTCGTCCTTTAGGTATTTTAATGTATCGACGCTCTCAGAGAAAACAACAAGTTTTCCTGTGACATTCTTTTTCTTATCAAAGAGTTCCTCCTTTAATAACAAGATGAATTTATCCAGTTTAGGATCAACTTCCACTTTATCCCAAGCTGAACAAAGAGCTTCGAGCTTCTCAGCATCTTCTTTAAGAAGATTGAGGAGACTGTCTGTAAAATCAGACGATTTATACACGAAATCTTCTTTGGCAACACCTTTATTTGCAATATTCTCAATAATTTCGTCAAGCTCCATATCTTTGCTCATCATTCCCTTAACGTCGTAATCGGGAGCAATAAGTACCTTATCTTCATTGAACATTTTTATCATGTCGTTTGTAATACGAAGGAAGGTGTGAAGTGATGACTTGAAAGCGGCAAAACTACTCTCCAATCGTTTTACCATATGGACACGATAAATGGCAGCAAGCAGATTAGTGATATGCTGTGCTTGTTTATACTTCTCCTTTGCTTCGCCTGTCAGGAATTCAATTGCCCTGTATCGAGCATAATTGACACCTTTTCCTTCAGGATTTTCTTCGGAACGGGTATCCATGAGCATATACATTGTATGGTAGAAAAGAGTTTTAAGCTCTGGCTCCATTTCGTAGATACACTCTTGGGGTTGCTCAATGTGGGGGAACTTGACTTTTTGCCTATCAAGGTCTTCTTTATATTCCTTGTTATTCAGGAGGTTCTTGCGTGTACGGCGGACCAAGATCTTATCCAAAATCTCTGTGCGCATCTCCTCATAAATGCTTTCTACTTTATCAGATAGTTCTTTTGCGGTGATAGAAGAATTGAATCTTTCTCTCATCGCTTCCTTATATTTCTGAATCCAAGGTGTAAATTTCAAATTAAGATTACCAACGCCGTCAATGGTTGGATTACGAGCGTCTTGGAATAACAGTATCAGATTAAGGAAATCTTCTGGACGGTTATTAAGTGGAGTAGCAGAAAGTAGCATAACTTTCTTGCGTACACCGTCGATAAAACCTTCGTTAATACGGGGTGACTTGCAAATACGCTGAAGTTCGTCATATCTCTCAGCAGCATCGGAACGGAAACCATGAGCCTCGTCAACAATGATAAGGTCAAATTCTTCTGGATCTTTATAATTGTCTTTAGATTCCAATACCTTCTCAAGACTTCCGTTGCTTACAAATTGTGCATACCTTGTAATGCCAAAATCCTCAAAGGTGTCTTTCCAGTTATCTTTCAAAGCTGGAGGATAGACAACTAATACGTTGGTATTCTTTCCGTTCTCTTCTATGAAACGCTTGGCTATCATTGTACCAACGATGGTTTTTCCTGTACCCACAACGTCGGCGAGGAAGAAACCATTGTATTCTTTCAGCATCTGATAGCCCTGAATGACAGCATCCTTCTGATATTTCAAATCCATATATCCTTTAGGAAGGGTCATGGTGAAATTATCTTCTACTTGATCGCCAAAGGCGTCAATAAGCACCTTGATGTACAGTTCGTACGGAGTTGGCATGTTGTCAAGGTGTGTCTTCTTGCGAATTCTTGCAATATCATCAGGTGATAGAGGTATGGATTCTTCCCATAGCTTTCTGAACTCTTCATGACAATATGAAACATCTGCAAAATCCTTCATTGCCACATTGAGTTCATACCTTGGTGGCTGGCTTATACCAAGACCTGAATCAGAGATATTCGACGAACCCATAATAACCCATCCATCTGTATTCTCATTATGGTTCTCAGGTAAACATAAATAGAATTTGGCATGCAGATTCTTCGATTTGTCAATTCGCATCTCTACCTTTCCAGAAGCGAGGTCTTCACAAAGTTGAAGGATTCCCTCCTCAACCTCGGAACTATATTTAGCGTCTCTAACATCTTTGATAAAATCATCAGTGAAAAGCGAGCGTGCTTCGTCCTCTCCACCTAACATTAACAGACTTTTATCGTGTTTACGGAAAATATCGTCAATATTGATGCCAACGAGTATTTGTATCTTCTTCACATCATTCAGATGTTTGCGAAGCTTAAAATAGCCTGATGAACGGAAATAGCCTGCCACAGCTAAGAAGGTGTGGAAGTCATGCATATTCTCTGCAATACCTTTGAACTTCTCAAATAATGGAGAGTCAATGTTATTAAAAAACTTACTGCTCATATTCTGTTGTTTTTATTCTTGTTCATTTTGCCAGTCTGAATCCAGTTGCTTCTCTTTTTCTGTACGAGTATCAATAATCGTCTCTTTACCGGAGTCTGTTATTTGACTTATTTCATCTAAAAGAGATTCAACGGTGTGGTAGAAAAATTCCCATGGAAGGGCGATTAATTGCTTTGTTGCCCCAAGACGGTTGAAATACTTAGTAACAAACCTTATTCGAGATTGCCAATATGGATCAAATATCTCAGGATGTTCTCCAATGCATTTCAGAATGCCTTTTACTTGCTCCTTGTTCCTAAACATCTTATAGTTTGCGAAATTCATACTACGCATATCGTAGTATTTAAACAAAGTCCGTGTATAGATGTAGGGATCACTGTCTGTCTCGTCTATTGTACATTTTACATCCCACCACATGCCAGCCAAGTGATTTCTAACGAACTCACGTGGGAAGAACCAGCGGTTCAGTATGACTGATGACTTAGTTGGATCTTTCTGAAGCAGACGAGTGACATCATTCAAGAATCTCTTGTGCATGTAAGGATAAAGGTCTACATGGCCAAGATAAATCCAGAAAGGCTTTTCAGAAGCAACGACAGAACGAAGTTGCCGGAAACCTTCATAGAGTGTTATGGCGGCCTGAAGGTCCTGACTCTTATCTGAATGTTTAAGCATCTTGTCCAGCAGCTCTTCAGGCTGTACCAAACCACCTACCCAACGTGTCTGAGACTCGTCGAACACAAAAGTACTATCTATGTATAATTGCAAATCCTCACCTCGCGACACTTTTTCGTTAAGTGAACTTGCATAACTATCTGTAAACGTTTTCTGTGTAGCCATAGTTAATCCTCCACATCAAAGTTTAATGATTCGTGAATCTTCTCAATACCTGTAAAAAGACGTTTGAATGGATCTCCCAAAAGTGCCTGTGCCAGCTTGGGCAAATCCTCTCTGTCTTCTTCGTCAGTAGGGTTGATGTTTAACTTGGCTATTTCAACATCCTTCTCAATTCTTGTCATAATGCATCTTGCCCATAATTTATCAGGATGAGAAGTGATGTTGTTAAGGCCATGAAGCAGCGCATTAAACACTAAAGAGCCGTGGATTATGGCAGAATAAGTGGAACTGCCTTTGATTTCCTCTTTATAATGCTCGTACATCGCAGAAGGTATGAGAATCTCTATCTTTTCGGTGTCCAGCTTTATTTCTGTTTGTGATACCTGACTGTCTTCACGGATTATCATAAAGGTACTGACTTTGTTCAACTTCTCATATACGATGTCTGCGCTGAACTTATCTTTTCCGATGTATGCCATCAGGTCGCCTGGTTCCATGCTTATTTCATAACCTGCAAAAATAGGGTTAAGCTGTGTATTGGTATACTTCTCTATATGTTCTTTTACTACAACCGAGAGTTCGAATGTCACTTCACGGGCAACGTCGGATTTTGACAGTCGGATATCGAAGTGGCCATCTTTAGATCGCTCGCATCTCCGCATGAAGGTTGAGGTACACTCTATTTCACAGACATAGTCAGCTATGTCATATTTGATATAGTCTTCGATACTCTTGTTGTTCAGTTGGACATCAACTGTGAGAATATATTCGGCCTTATTCTGCTCAACAGAGAATTGCCACTGGCTTATCGAATCTATGTCATTTCCTATTCCTTGTACAGGATATGGGAAGGCTACGTTCTCAATCTTCATAAACTTCCAATGTTAGAGTATGTTTTACATTATCTCTGAATCTAATGCTCACTTTGTTGATACCAGTCTTCAGACTGAAGCCAGAAAGAGTGTTCTCGGAAGGTGATCCAACACTGCTTTCCATAATATCTAGTTTTTCGTCACTTCCTTCTCCACATACCACAACTGTCATCTGAACGTCAGGGTAGTCCTCGTCGACATTAATGAAGAGATCATGCCATAGTTTGCCGTTTGTGGTTTTTGCCAAGACGGAAAAATCAACATCAACGACTTGTGTATAGGTGCCAGGTAAGTTGGGGTCAAAGCTTTGGATAGTACGTTTCTTTCCTGCACTCGAACCGCTGCCACGTTTTTTCTTCTTACCAGGTTCACGCTGATGAACCCCTCCTGTCTTTTGGGTTCCTGATGGCGAAGTTCCACCTTTAATCACGGCCGTCACTTCACCTTTGTCGGCACTACCACCTGACTCACCACCT
>OMSH01000191.1 GCA_900313715.1 uncultured Prevotellaceae bacterium | reverse complement strand
TCAAATTTGCTGGCATAGCATTAACTCCTTTTGGGAGGACAGTAGTGAGTGATATTTGAGGATACCAATAAAAAATCTGTTTATATATTTTGCCAGGTTCGGAAAAACATGTACATTTGCATGTTTTTAAGTTAAACATGTATTAGGGGCGTAGCTCAGATGGTTTAGAGCGTTGCAGTCACATTGCAAAGGTCATCGGTTCGAGCCCGTTCGTCCCTACGAAAAAAGCAGGATTATATCCTGTTTTTTTTGTTTGTTCTCATGTGTGTTTCTTGTATCTGGTCAGTCATTCTTCTTCATATGTTCATTTCCAAATCAATACGGCGCATGAAAGGTGCATAAGCTCTTTTGTCTATAAAGTTAGTATTTACAATTTGTTGGCCTGCAGTGTTATCAATGAGATAATGAATCCCATTACTACAATAAATCAACTTGCAATAATCCATATATACAAACATTATAATAATAACGTGCTTATCTTACCTAAATAAAAAAGAGACTTGAAGTTGAACTTCATGTCTCCTTTTTGTTCATGTGATTCCGGCGGGATTCAAACCCACAACCTTCTGATCCGTAGTCAGATGCTCTATTCAGTTGAGCTACGGAACCATCCGTATTCGTCTAACTCAATTATTTTGGAGTGATTCCGGCGGGATTCAAACCCACAACCTTCTGATCCGTAGTCAGATGCTCTATTCAGTTGAGCTACGGAACCATTCCGTTCTTGTTTTGACGGCTGCAAATTTACATACTTTTTTTGAATTGACAATATTTATTCGCAGTTTTTTTTATTCATTTATTTCATTAATTCGATGCTTCGTTTGATAAAATTGCTCAAAGCCTCACCTTTCAGCAAGCCGTTTTGTAGCAGTGCCAAGTCTATGAGTTGTTTCACTTGCTGATTCTTGCCAGCATAATCGGCATACACGGCATCTTTCTTCTTTTTCAACTCATCCCACTGCTTGTCAAGGTTATTCACTTTTTCCTTGTCTGCCTGAGAAATGTCTTCATCCTTCTTGCCCTTTTGTTGATCTTTCAGCTCGTTGCGTTGTTTGTTTATATCATCCATTTGCTGCTGAATAGGCTGCACATTTTCAGCACATTGAGTTTCCTCATCGCTAATGATGCTCTTAACCAATTGATGGTCGCTGTTCAGCACCACATTATACATATCCGGCATCTCTCCATAAAAACTCATGCCCGCCTGAATGTTGGCCATCTCTTTCATGCGTCGCATGTATTCGCTTTGGGTTATGATAATTGGGATGTTATTTTCACCCATTGCCTGCGTAAATACCTCAAACTCAGTTTTAGCCAACTTAGGCATTTGCATCTTGAAAATGGTATTGATGGCTTCCAGCTGGCTACCACTTAATGCATTGGCTTTCTTATCTTCCTTTACAATTAGGTTGTCGATAACATCGCTATCCACACGGGTGAAACGGCATTTCTCAAATTTCTGTTCCAGCATGCTTACAACAGCAATGTCCAACTGACCATCCATCAACAGCACATTGTAGCCCTTGTTGGTAGCAGCTTCGATAAAGCTGTATTGTTCGTCCTTGTTGTTGGCATACAGGTAAATAAGATTGCCGTCTTTGTCAGTTTGATTATCTTTTATCAATGTCTTGTATTCATCGAAGGTATAACTCTTACCATCTGTATCAGTAAACAGGGAGAAATCCTTAGCACGGTCGTAGAAATCCTCTTGTGTTAACATACCATAGTCAATGAATATCTTAAGATCATTCCACTTTTCCTCAAATTGCTTGCGGTCTTTCTTAAAGATGTCCTGCAAACGGTCTGATACTTTCTTTGTAATATAGGTGGAGATTTTCTTGACATTCGAATCGCTCTGGAGATAAGAACGTGATACATTCAATGGAATATCAGGTGAATCCAGAACACCATGCAACAAAGTAAGGAAATCTGGCACAATTCCTTCAACAGAATCGGTTACATATACTTGGTTGCAATACAACTGAATCTTATTCTTGTTCAACTCTACATTGCTCTTCACTTTTGGGAAATACAAGATACCTGTTAAGTTAAAAGGATAGTCTACATTCAGGTGAATCCAGAATAGCGGTTCGTCTGACATAGGGTAGAGTGTAGAGTAGAACTTTTTGTAATCTTCATCATTCAACTCTGATGGGGTACGTGTCCACAGCGGCGTGGTATCGTTGATGATGTTATTCTCCTTGGTCTCTACCTGTTTACCGTCTTTCCATTCTTTCTTTTTTCCAAATGCCACTGGTACAGGTAAGAAGCGACAATATTTCTTCAACAAGCCATCAATGCGGCTTTCCTCGAGGAATTCCTTGCAATCGTCATCGATATATAACACGATATCTGTACCTCTGCCAGGCTTATCTGTATCTTCCAATGTAAACTCGGGACTGCCGTCGCAGGTCCATTTTACTGCTTGTGCACCTTCCTTGTAAGATTTAGTGATGATTTCCACCTTCTTGGCCACCATAAAAGCAGAGTAAAAGCCCAAACCGAAATGACCGATAATGGCGTTGGCGTCGTTTTTGTACTTTTCCAGGAAATCGTTAGCTCCAGAGAAAGCTATCTGGTTGATATACTTATCAATTTCCTCTGCTGTCATACCAATGCCACGATCAGAAACGGTAATGGTTTTCTTGTCTAACTTTACCTCGACGGTCAGATCGCCTAGTTCACCTTTGAAATCACCCATTGATGCCAGGGTCTTTATCTTCTGGGTTGCGTCAACGGCATTAGATACCAGTTCGCGCAGGAAAATCTCGTTCTCGCTATACAAAAACTTTTTGATAACGGGGAAAATGTTCTCGGTTGTTACACCAATATTACCTTTTTGCATATTATTAGATTTTTAAATTATTATCGTCATTATAGTTGTTATCCCTATGCCTCTTCTAGATATCTCCAATCTGGTGAAAAGAAGTATAGGGAGTGCTTATCCATTAATGTCAAAAAAAATGCCAGCCGTTACCGACTGACATATTGTCTTACAAAATAAATGAGGTGGTCAATAGCTAAACGTTAACTTGTCAATCTGGCTATCGTATGCCACTGTTATAGTTGCCCCATCAGGAATGTTATCGTTGACAATCAACTCTGATAATTCATCCTCCAGATAGTTTTGAATAGCTCGCTTCAGTGGTCTGGCACCGAATTGGACATCGTAACCTTTCTTGCTCAAATATTGCTTCACATGTTCGTCAATATCCAATTTGTAACCAATATTTTCAATGCGCTTGTTAAGTGCCGCCAATTCTAAGTCAACAATGCGTAAAATAGCATCTTCAGATAATTGGTCAAAAGTGATAATCTCATCAATGCGGTTTAAAAACTCTGGGGCAAACTGTTTGTTCAGGGCCTTTTGAATTACGTTGCGTGAATACTCCTTGTCGTTGGCACGTTCACGTGCATTAAAGCCAATACCACCACCAAATTCCTTCAGCTGACGTGTTCCAATATTGGAAGTCATGATAACAACAGTATTTTTAAAGTCCACCGTTCTGCCAAAACTGTCAGTCAGTCTACCTTCGTCAAGCAACTGTAACAAGATGTTGAATACTTTCGGGTGAGCTTTCTCAATCTCATCAAGCAAGATGATAGAATAGGGCTTGCGTCTTACTTTCTCTGTTAATTGCCCGCCTTCTTCATAGCCCACATAGCCCGGAGGCGCACCAATCAGTCGTGACACATTGAACTGGTCGTTATATTCACTCATATCAACACGTATCAAAGCATCGGTCGAACCAAACATAAATTGAGCCAGTTGCTGCGCCAGGTATGTCTTGCCCACACCTGTAGGACCCAAGAATAAGAATGTGCCTATAGGGTGATTTGGTTCTTTCAGTCCGATACGACTACGTAATATAGCTTTCGTTACCTTATCTATTGCATCGTCTTGTGCTATCACATGATGCTTCAGTTCTTCTTTCATACCAGACAAACGTATTCCTTCGGACTGAGCCAGTTTTTGTACAGGAATACCAGACATCATCGATACTACATCAGCAATCTGTTCTGCATCTACCTCCTTGCGGTTGTCTTTCATACTTTTTTCCCAGTTGGCTTTCATGATATCCAGTTCTACCGAAAGGTCTTTTACCTTGTCACGATAGCTGGCTGCAAGTTCGTAGTTCTGCTCTTTCACAGCCTCAGCCTTTTGCTCAATAGCTGTGGCGATTTCTTTTTCTTTCTCTTCAATTTCAAGTGGTACACTGATGTTGATCAGGTGCACACGTGACCCCGCTTCGTCCATAGCGTCAATAGCCTTGTCTGGAAACTGGCGATCTGTGATATAACGATCGGTTAGTTTAACACATGCCACCAAAGCATCGTTAGTGAAGGTTACGTTATGATGATCCTCATATTTTACTTTGATGTTCTGCAAGATTTGTAGTGTTTCCTCTGGAGTAGTTGGCTCTACCATCACCTTCTGGAAACGACGGTCAAGAGCTCCGTCTTTCTCTATGGTTTTCTTGAATTCATCCACAGTCGTAGCACCAATGCATTGAACTTCACCTCTTGCCAAAGCAGGCTTTAGCATATTGGCAGCATCCATCGACCCCGAAGCAGCACCAGCCCCTATAATTGTATGAATCTCATCTATAAATAAAATGATATCAGGATTACTTTGCAGCTCCTTCATGATGGTACGAAGACGCTCCTCAAACTGTCCACGATACTTTGTGCCAGCCACTACCGCTGCCAAGTCAAGCATCACTACACGTTTGTTGAATAGCATACGCGATACTTTTTGTTGGACAATGCGCATAGCCAAACCTTCCACGATGGCCGATTTGCCGACTCCAGGCTCACCTATGAGAATTGGGTTGTTCTTCTTGCGGCGACTCAGTATCTGTGCCACACGCTCAATCTCTTTCTCACGACCTACTACAGGGTCCAACTTTCCCTCAGCAGCAGCCTTGGTGATGTCTGTGCCGAAATTGTTCAGTGCAGGCGTGTCTTTCTGCGTGCGTGGAGTCGATGTCGCTTGTTGTGTGTGGTGCTGACTGCCAACTGGATTACTTGTTTTCTTGTAGTTGTCGTCCTCTTCATTCTCAAGGTCGTCATCTTCTGTATACCCCATTCCATCCTGTATGTTTGTCTGTTTCTGTTGTATTAGATTCAATGTCTTCTGGTAGTCAAGTCCGCATTCAGTCAATGTACTGGCTGCATCTGTGTTATTGTCCTTCAGGATAGCCAACAGCAAGTGCTCGCTATCTACCAGTTCATTCTTCAATAGGCGAGCCTCCAACAAACTAATGCGCATAATACGTCCTGCCTCTGCATTGAGCGGCAAATCAACGATAGCTGGCAATCCCTCTACAGCACTAAATTTCAGTGTGTCTTCCAAGTGATTCTTCAGTTCTAATATATCTACATTTTGTATTTTTAGTAGTTCTATTGCTTTTCCGTTTCCTTCACGCAGAATGCCTAACAATAGATGCTCAGGTGTTATATTGCTATTCTTGAGTCTGTTGGCTTCTTCTCTGCTAAAGTTTACGATGTTTGTCATTCTCTCAGAAAATCTGTTCTCCATTTACTTGTAATTCTCGTCTTAGTTAAATCTTACATTATTTGTCTTGCAAAGATACGAAATTGTTTCATATCCCTACATGAATATAACAAATAATGTGCCAAAATATTTTTTTGCCAAAAACCTTTTCATATGTCACAAAAATGTAGTAATTTTACGCGGTTTTTTATATAAAGCCTTAATTTGTACTATTAATAAAACAAGATGATAAATCAAGACAGAATTATAATAGTAAACATTGAGGAGGAGATGAAATCCTCATACATAGACTATTCTATGTCTGTGATTGTGGCCCGTGCCCTTCCGGATGTAAGAGACGGTTTCAAACCTGTACATCGTAGAATTCTATATGGTATGAAACAAGTTGGTAATACCTCCGACAAGGCGTATAAGAAGTGCGCCCGTGTGGTAGGTGAAGTGCTTGGTAAGTACCACCCACATGGAGACTCTTCCGTTTATGGTGCGTTGGTTCGTATGGCACAGCCTTGGGCATTGCGCTACATGCTGGTGGATGGCCAGGGTAATTTCGGCTCTGTTGATGGTGACGGACCTGCAGCTATGCGATATACAGAATGCCGCTTACGCAAGTTGGGTGAGGAAATGATGCAGGATCTTGACAAGGATACCGTTGACATGCAGCCCAACTTCGACAATGAAGAGTTTGAACCGACAGTCATGCCAACCCGCATACCTAATTTGCTTGTAAACGGTGCTTCTGGTATTGCTGTGGGTATGGCTACCAATATGCCTACTCATAATCTGAGCGAGGTGATTGATGCCTGTGTGGCATACGTTGATAATAACGATATCACAGTAGAAGAACTGATGCAGTATGTCAAGGGACCTGACTTCCCAACTGGAGGCATCATTTTAGGCACCAATGGCATTCGTGAATCATATGAAACGGGTAGGGGACGCATTGTGGTACGTGGAAAGGCTGACATAGAGACAGGTGCTACTCACGACAAAATTGTAATCAGCGAAATTCCTTACGGTGTCAACAAAGCTGAACTTATCAAATATATTGCCGACCTGGCGAACGACAAGAAAATTGATGGCATTGCCAATGCCAACGATGAGAGCGACCGCGAAGGTATGCGTATCGTAATAGATGTTAAAAGAGATGCCAATGCCAATGTCTTGTTAAATAAATTGTACAAACTGACGCAGTTGCAGACTTCTTTCAGCGTTAACAATGTAGCATTGGTACATGGAAGGCCACGCCTGCTGACGCTGCGCGACATGATTAAATACTTTATCGAGCATCGTCACGAAGTTGTGATACGCCGCACTAAGTTTGACTTGGCTAAGGCACGCGAGAGAGCACATATCCTTGAAGGTCTTATCATTGCCAGCGACAATATTGACGAGGTAGTACACATTATCCGAGCAGCTAAGTCGCCTAACGATGCTATTGAAGGACTGATGAAGCGTTTTGAGCTTGATGAGATACAAGCAAAAGCCATAGTCGAGATGCGCTTACGTCAGCTTACTGGACTGATGCAGGATCAGCTGCATGCAGAATATAAAGAAATTGAAGAGAAGATAGCGTTCTATGAGTTGATTCTTTCTAATGAAGAGGTTTGCCGCAAAGTCATCAAGGACGAACTGATTGAAGTGAAAGATAAATATGGTGATGAGCGTAAGACGGAAATTAGCATGATGGATGGCGATATCAATCCCGAGGATTACTATCCAGACGATGAAGTGGTGATTACCATTTCTCATTTGGGCTACATTAAATGTACGCCGTTGCATGAATTCCGTACACAAAACAGAGGCGGCGTTGGTTCAAAGGGCTCTAATACGCGTAACGAAGACTTCGTTGAGCATATTTACCCGGCAACGATGCACAACACCATGATGTTCTTCACCCAAAAGGGCCGTTGCTACTGGCTGAAGGTATATCAGATTCCTATGGAGAGCAAAACCTCTAAAGGTCGTGCCATTCAGAACCTACTGAACATTGAGCCAGACGATAAGGTGACAGCTTACTTGCGTGTGAAGAATTTGGCAGATGCCGAGTTTAACAACTCTCACTATATAGTATTCTGTACTAAGAATGGTACTATTAAGAAGACCAGTTTGGCAGAATATTCACGTCCACGACAAAATGGTGTCAATGCCATCAATATATTGGAAGGTGATAAGGTGATTGAGGTGCGTCTTACTGATGGCGATAACGAGATTATCTTAGCTAATAAGAACGGTCGCGCTATCCGATTCAACGAAACATCTGTTCGTCCAATGGGCCGTACGGCTACTGGTGTAAGAGGTATGACACTCGATGATGATGGACAGGATGAAGTGGTTGGTATGGTTTGCGTAAAAGATTCTGAAAACGAAACCATCATGGTGGTTTCCGAGCAAGGATACGGTAAGCGTTCAGACATTGAGGATTATCGAAAGACTAACCGAGGTGCTAAAGGCGTTAAAACGCTCAATATCACAGAAAAGACAGGTAAGTTGGTTACCATCAAGACGGTAACGGAAGAAAACGATTTGATGATTATTAATAAGTCTGGTATAACTATCCGTTTGAAGGTGGCCGATGTAAGAATTATGGGACGTGCTACCCAAGGTGTGAAGCTCATCAACCTCGAGAAGCGTAACGACGAGATTGGCTCTGTATGTAAAGTTATGTCAGAATCAGAGGAAGAGGAGATTGAACAGAACGCTAATGAATTAGAAGATATTCAGTCTGAAATCCCTTCGTCAGAAGGTGTACAGGCTGATATAGATAATAGTGATGAATGAAAGTAATATTTAATTTAATTTATTTTAGTCTATGAAGAAGTTATTTTTATCAATGGCTTTTGTTTTTGTGGCAGGCGGTGCTTTCGCACAGATGGATGCCGTTAAGAATGCCACCAAAGCTGGTAACAAGGGTGATTTTGCTACTGCAGAATCTTTGATCCAGCAGGCTCTGAACAATCCAGAGACTGCCAATTTGGCTGACACCTGGTATGCTGCAGGTCAGATTCAGCAGAAGAAAAGTGCTAAGCAGTTGGAGAATCAGGTAAAGCGTCAGAATTTTGATGAGGCAGCTATGTACGATGCAGTTCTGCAGATGACAAAGTATTTCCTGAAGGCAGACCAGTTGCCAGATCAGAAGGGCAAGATGAACGCTTTCTCTTCTAAGATGGCTTCTGCAATCAAGGCTGATAAAGGCAACCTGATTAATGGCGGTATCAACATGTTTAACTCAAGCGAGGAAGGTACCGATGCTAAGGCTCTTGATTTCTTCGGCGCATACGTTGACTTGGCAAATGCT
>OMSH01000129.1 GCA_900313715.1 uncultured Prevotellaceae bacterium | reverse complement strand
TGGCAAGAAAGTGAGTCCGATGGAAGTGGAGGACATACTCAATACAATTCCTGGCATCACTGAAAGTGCCTGTGTCGCAATGCCTGATCCGGAAGGTGTTTTAGGTGAAGTGGTGAAAGCGTTTATTGTTTGCAATGATGACACATTAACAGATGCTGCTATTTTAGATGCATTACGCCCTCAACTGGAGGTTTATAAATTGCCAGCAGTGATTGAACGGATAGCTGAGATACCTAAAACGGCATCAGGTAAAATTCAACGTCTTAAATTAAAATAAATATATGGAAGAACAGATGTCCTTTATGGACGAGTTATTTACTTTGCCTGCCTATTCAGATGATGAACAACAGCAAAAGTTGTATCTGAATGCTTTGCAAGAAGAACTGGTGTTCCATTACGAGCATAACGAGATGTATCGTCAGTTTTGTGATCGCAAGGGCTTTGACCCTCATGCTGAGATACATTCTCTTGAGTACATCCCACCAGTGGCCGTGAGTGTATTCAAGGACCTGGGTATGGGCCTACAGTCGGTGCCTAAGGAGGACATTAAGCTTCGTTTACAATCATCTGCCACCTCAGGTACCCCCAGTACCATTGTGGTGGATAAGATCACCAGCAAGCGACAGGCAAAGGCGATGGTAAAAGTAATTCAGGAAGCCATTGGTAGAGAGCGTAAACCATTTTTGGTGATGGATATTGACCCTCGTTCTGAGTTCCGTAGCTTATTGGGTGCTCGCTTTGCTGCCATTACCGGCTATCTGAATTTTGCATCAAAGGCAGGTTATTTTTTGAAAGCAAAAGACGGAGTATCTTACTTTGATGTGGATGCCATGCAGGAGTATGTGGCAGGCATTGACAAGAATCAGCCTGTAGTGGTGTTTGGCTTTACCTATATTCTTTACAGCAACGTTTTGAAGGCTGTTAAAGAAAAAGGCATTACCATTCCTTTACCCAAGGGTTCTAAGATTATCCATATTGGCGGTTGGAAGAAACTGGAAAGTGAGAAGATTAGTAAGGAACTGTTCAATAAGCAGTTGGCAGATTGTTTTGGTATTGAGCCTATTGATGTGATTGACATCTATGGCTTTACCGAGCAGATGGGCTTGAACTATCCAGATTGCCCTTGTGGTTGTAAACATGAATCCAGCTATGTGAAAGTGTTGGTGCGTGATGTTGTCACTAACGAAGTTCTGCCTGCCGGTGAAGAAGGAAAACTGGAGTTCATTACTCCTGTGCCTCACAGTTATCCTGGCAATGCCGTGCTTACCGATGACCTTGGAATGATTATTGATGAGCCATGCCCTTATGGTCGTCCAGGAAAGCGCTTCCGTATTTTAGGCCGCTTGAAGAAGGCGGAAGTACGTGGTTGTGGTGATATTCTCTCTAACAAACTGACGTTCCAGAAACGGGCTACTGGTGGTACGGTAGATACCCGTCTAGAAGTACAGTCATTCCATGGAACCTTGATAGAAGGGGAGGACACAGAGAAGACCATGCAGGGTATTGTTGACTCCTTGAGAGAGCAACTGCCTTGGCTGAGGAAGCAACCAATCGATGCTTTGATTGGTCTGATTGATGCCGCTGCCAAGCGTTGGGCAACGGATTCGAAATACCTGTTCCTGAAAGACAAAGGTTTGAATTTCTTGGCTACATGGTGCAGTGAACGTCATTTGAGAGAGGTGGCTACCTTTGGTCTCAGAGGTAACTTGGAATATGCTGATACCTATCTGCCGTTCCCGGATTCTGCTAAGCACTTGCTGAAAGCTAACTCTCGTGGTCTTTGCTGTCACTGGATGGCAGGAAATGTCCAGATTTTGGGACTCTTTGCATTGGTACAGTGCATCATGACCAAGAATGTGAACCTATTAAAGGTTTCTTCTCACGATGATGGTGTATTTGCAGGGTTGTTAAGTGCATTTGAAGGTCTAACTTATACCACACCTTCTGGTTATACCATCTCAGGTGATGACTTGTTAAAGACTATTGCTGTAGTTTATTTCTCTCGCAATGCCGTGAAGTTAGGTGAAAGTATGTCTAAGAATGCGGATGTGCGTATTGCATGGGGTGGTAGAGAGGCAGTGGAAACTGTGGCAGGTTATCCTTCCAAGTACGACAGCGAGACCGTTATCTTTGGTCCTAAGCTCTCGTTTGCTGTTGTGACCAAAGAAATGTTACCTGACGAACAGGCAGCTAAAAAGTTAGCACGTCGAGTGTCTGTGGATGTTTCTGTGTTTGACCAGACTGGTTGTGCTTCTGCTCATAACCTGTTCGTGGAGAAGGGAGGTGCAGTTAGTCCTGAGAAGTTCTGTGAGATTTTGAACGAATCGATGGCCAAGACAGAGATTCAGATCCCGAAGCCGACAATGACACCAGAGCAAGTGTCTGCCATCCATTCCATCCGTGGTGTCTATGACTTCTGCGGAACGGCTATTGGCAGCGAAACCATGTCATTCTCAATCTTGTTGGATGACCATGATGAACTGCACAAGCCAGTCTATTCCCGTGTATTGTTTGTGCACGCTGTGGATAGCATTATGCAGTCTATCAAGCACATTACCGAGGACATTCAGACCATTGGTATTGAAGCTACGCAAGAACAAGCCATTACATATGCAGAAGCTGCCACTCAGAAGGGCGCTGTTCGTTTCCCACAGATTGGCCGTATGCTCAACTTCGAAATGCCTTGGGATGGCATTGTGTTGATAGATAGATTAGTAATATGGAATACCCTTTTGGGACCGTTGACATAATCAATGATAGAAATCCACGACATAACAAACTCTATCTTTACCTCCAAAACCTATATCCTATACAAAGAAGGGGAAGATAAGGCTTGGCTGGTAGATATAGGGGATATTGAACCTGTTATAGATTTCCTACAAAAACACGATTTATACGTAGAGGGCGTATTCCTGACTCATGGTCATTTTGATCATATATATGGACTGAATGCTTTAGTTGAGGCTTTTCCCAGGTGTAAAGTATATGTAACCGAATACACTAAACAGTCAATAGCATCTGACAAACTCAATTTGTCAAGGTACAATGAAACACCATTCACCTATACTGGTGATAATGTTGTGGTGGTGAAAGAGGGCGAAACTTTGAGCTTGCTTGATGATGAACCACCCATGGCGTTTTACGAGACCCCGGGACATAATCCTGGATGCTTGACTATGACGATAGGTGATTTGATATTTACGGGTGATGCTTATATTCCAGGTGTTGGAGCTAATACAACAGTACCCCATTCTGATAAAGTATTAGCCAAACAATCCATGGAAAGAATCCTGCAAATGGCCGAAGGTAAGACTGTCCTTTCTGGTCATTATGTACCATGACATTGGTTCACTATTTGATAACTTTTAAATTTTAAACATATGTCAGTTTTTAAAGACAAAGTACTGCTGATTACAGGAGGAACAGGTTCATTTGGTAATGCAGTGCTGAATAGATTCCTACGTACAGACATCGGAGAAATACGTATATTTTCACGTGATGAAAAGAAGCAGGACGATATGCGTCACGATTTTCAGGCTCGTATGCCGGAAGTTGCTAACAAAATCAAATTCTATATTGGTGATGTTAGAAACAAATCAACGCTTAAATACGCCATGAAGGGTGTGGACTATGTGTTCCATGCTGCAGCCCTGAAGCAGGTGCCCAGTTGTGAGTTCTTCCCGATGGAGGCAGTGAAGACCAATGTGATTGGTACGGATAATACGCTGGATGCAGCTATTGATGCAGGTGTGAAGTGTGTCATCTGCTTGAGCACGGATAAGGCCGCTTATCCTATCAATGCGATGGGTATCACCAAGGCTATTGAAGAGAAGATTGCTGTGGCCAAGAGCCGTCTCAGCGGTGATACAAAAATCTGCTGCACACGTTATGGTAATGTAATGTGTAGCCGTGGCTCCGTCATTCCTCTTTGGATTGACCAGATTCGTAAGGGTAATCCCATCACGCTGACCGAGCCAAAGATGACACGATTCATCATGAGTCTGGAAGAGGCTGTGGACTTGGTGCTGTTTGCCTTCGAGAATGGCAAAAATGG
>OMSH01000026.1 GCA_900313715.1 uncultured Prevotellaceae bacterium | reverse complement strand
GCTGTAGGTGACAATCCACAGAAAGAGAACTTTATCATCTGGAATGCTGACGTCAACTATAAGTTGGCTGATTTCGCCACAGTCTTCGTAAAAGGAGAGAACTTGCTGGCACAGAAGTATGAAATCAACGCTGGATTCCCAATGCCAAAAGCCACCTTTATGGGAGGTATTCATTTGACATTCTAATTTTTACGTACGATAGTTTTATTGTTAGAGAGGCATCGTCTGCGTGATGCAGGCGATGTTTCATGTAGATAAAGGTATATGATTATGCCACAGTGTTAATGGTGAAAAAGCCATAAAAAAGCGGCACGGGATAAATGAACGCTTCCATTATCCCGTGCCAATCAACCATTCACGAAGTCAAAATTAGAAAATAAATCATAGTTGATTAGGTTTAGTCTGGTTTTTGGTATTTTACTAAAATTTCTTCTCTAAAATTTCTTTTTTTTAAAAATAAATACTTTCTTTGTCCTTAGAACTGATGCAAAGATAGTGCAAAGATTGTTCAAGAATTGTACCATATGTTACGAAGTCTGTTAATAAACATTAATAATGAATTTACACGAGTTACAAAAATGTGATTTCTTCAAAGGTCTCTCGGAAGAAGATATTGCCAATCTGCTTTTTTCATATCCCGGAGCGCTAAGACAATATAAGGAAGGCGACTATGTGGCCCATCAAGGAGAGATATGCGACAAAATAGCCATCATGACCAAAGGTTCTGTCTGTTCTGTCATGATCAATGATTATGGCAAAGAGCTTATCTTGGCAAACATAGAGTCACCCAGCATCTTGGGCTATACTTATATATTTGCCACCAACAACAAATTCAATGTTAACATCATAGCCAAGACAGACTGCGACCTTTATTTTATTGAAAAAGAGAAGCTCTTGACATTCCTTCATGAGCGTCCCATCTTCATGCAGTCTTATTTGAGAGGTATGGCAGATATTAGTCTAAGAGTTTTCAAACGCATCTTCGACCTGAACTTACATAAGCTGAAACAACGTCTGCTGAGTTATATGGAGCAACACGACGAGTTGCCCAAACAGGAAGAATTAGCCAAACAATTAGGGGTAACAAGACCATCACTCTCAAGGGCTTTGGCCGAACTGAAACGTGACGGCCTCATCAAGAAATAAAGAAGAGCTCTCTCCTATTGAAAAGGAGAGAGCTCTATATGCCCTCAAATACGTCTTACAACTTCTTAGCTGGATACATCGCCTCCCACCAGCTGTCATCATCCTGCAACCACTTCTGGAACCAAGCAAAGATGGTGTTCTGCCAACGAATGCGTTTATCGTAATCCAGTATATGGTGATTCTGCCCCTCTACTACCACAAAAGCAGTAGGTCTGCCCAGCAGTTTCAAAGCAGTAAACATCTGGATACTCTCACCTACAGGCACATTGGTATCGGCATTCCCATGCAGGAACAACAGAGGAGTATGTATCTTGTCAGCATTGAACAATGGGCTCTGGTCAACATACAGGTCTTTGCGCGTCCAGGGATAACTATTCGCCATGCTCACCTCGCTGTAGTTATATCCCCAATATCCTTCTCCCCAATAGCTGGTATGATCGCTGATACCAGCATGAGAGATGGCAGCTGCAAAAATATCGGTCTGGGTCTGTAGATACTGCGTCATAAAGCCACCGTAAGAAGCTCCAATGCAACCAATTTTCTTCGCATTGACAAACGGATGTTCCTTCGTAAACTGCATCACGCCCTCGATGATGTCCTCTGCCACGCCCTTGCCTGCCGTATTGACATGACGAGCCGCAAACTCCTGTCCGAAGCCAGTAGCACCACTTGGGTTCACCACATACACAACATAGCCCATTGAAGCATACACATGCTGCGGATAACGGCTCTCAAACGTACGGCTGGTCGGACTACATCCACCATAATAGTCCACCACCATAGGATATTGTTTATTCGGGTCAAAGTCAGCTGGCAAGTAATAACGTCCATAAATCGTATCACCACGACTGTTCACAAAATTCCAACTCTTGCAAACGCCCAATTTGATGCCATCCAGCAACTCGTGGCTCAAATCCTCTACCAGACAACATTCATCATCTTTCAAATATACAGAATAGACACGGTCGGAATTTGCGGTACCCTGTCCACAATATACCATCTCTGGGGTGTTGTTTGCCAGCGAGAAGCTCTTCACCAGTTCTTCAGGTACACGCATCTGGTGAATCTCCCAAGTATTGGGCTCCATACGATACAAGCTCACACTATCCTTGTTCTCAGCCATGAAATAGATTTTCCCATCTACAGGACTCCATTCCGCATCAGTCACATTCGGATTGAAATACTTCGTGAGCGGTTTCACCTCTTTATCCTTCACATTCATCACATACAGCTGATAGTCATACATGCTGGGCACCTGATCAGGCTTTACATTCTTACCCACGCCATTAAACGCTTCCGGTGAGCCTTGGAACAATACTTGCTTGGCATCGGGTGAGAAAGAGCAACCTGCCAAGAAACCATCACCATCTACCAGTTTTTCTACTTCCAGCGTATTAATATCCATGCGATACACAGTCTGCAACGAGGTGGGACGTGCTGTCAATCTGTTGGTACTCACGCTAAACAAAATAAACCTGCCATCTTGAGAGATATCGTTCAGGTACATGTTTCTGTAGCCGTATGTTAGCTGTTGAAAGACATGCGTTTTCAAATCATATTTAGCCAAATAGGAACGGTCGCGCCATCCAGGCTGTCTGTCGTCAGGCTCCAGCACCTCAAACACATCCTTGCGTTCCTTTGGACCTTCCTGTTGCATCATAAAGACAAGGAAATCTTCTGTGGGTGCCATCACGGCACGACCTTCAGGCAACTGGCTCGCCAGCACCTCCTCAGCACCTGTCAATGGGTCCACTGCCACCAGTTCTCTACCCTGCTTTCCTGATCTGAAGAATATATACTTCGACGAGCGAGGCATCCACTGGGCATTATCTTCACTTTGTTTAAGGATTCTGCCTGAAGAAAGTTCAGAAATCTTGGTAGAATAATATGTCTTACCTCCTGGCAAAGTTTCTGTATAATTAGTGATAAGATACTTCCCATCAGCTGAGAGTGATGCACTACTGAAACGCTTCCCATGCAGGATATCAGTCAGCAGGATGTTTCTGCCCGCTTTGGCATCAGTCAGTTTCACTAACCCATTATCGGCGATACCGATGGTCACCTTCATCTTTTCAGCATTGTTCTTGGTGGTCAACGCCTTAATCACCACCCTATGGGTACCGGGTTCCAACACCAGACTATCCATTCCCACCTTGGTGCCATCTAAAAAAACATGATATTTCTTCAGTCCTTCCACCGTCAACTTGGCCTTCCCATAGCGGTTGTTCTGCATGGTGAAACCCATCAGATGTAAAGCATATTCAGCATCCGACTTTGGAACAGTGATACCATCATTGCCTTTAATATCAGCCCGGAAAGAAGTAAACACATCAGTCAGTGGCAAAGGCGTATCTATCAATGACTCAGGCGAGTACTTCTTAGCATTGACATCTGTCTCATCCACTAAGTAAGGTTGCTGCATAGCAAAAGGACCAGCATACTTCAAGGTATTCACCTTTATGTCTTCAGCTTTCACAAACGAAGAACCAGCTGTCAATGCCAAAATAAGTAGAATCTTCTTCATCTTTCATTTCTATTAGTAATTATTAACGGCAAAGGTAACAAAAAAAAAACTATCTTTGCAACTAAAATGACGATTATGGCGGAAAACAAGATAGTCAGTTTACAAAACGCAAGGGTAAAACAAGTGGTGGCACTACAGCAGAAATCGGCTGAGCGTCGCAAACAGGGACTTTTTGTGGTAGAAGGAATCAGAGAGCTGCAGCATTGCCTGGAAGCTGGTTTTACCATCAACAGCATTTTTTTCTGCCCAGAACTTACTGACGCCAATCCCTTGCCACAGCTATCAGAAAATATAGCAGCTTACGAGGTATCGCCAGAGGTTTATGAGAAGATGGCTTACAGAGGAACCACAGAAGGAGTCATCGCCATTGTGCAAGCCCGACAACTCAGGCTGAGAGACCTTCAACTCAAAAAGCAACCCTTGCTGATGGTGTTGGAAAGTGTAGAGAAGCCAGGAAACTTAGGTGCCATTTTACGCAGTGCCGATGCAGCTGGTGCCGATGCCGTCATAGTATGCGACCCCCTGACCGACCTCTACAACCCCAACTTAATCCGCAGCTCTATAGGTGCTATATTTAGTGTACCTTGTGTAGCCTGTTCTTCAGACGATTGCATTAATTACTTAAAGTTAAACAACATCAAGATTCTAACTGCTCAGTTACAAGATTCCAAGTTGTATTATGATACCGATATGACCTGTGGAACTGCCATCATCATGGGCACAGAGTCAACGGGTCTGACTGAAGTTTGGCGCCAAGCTGCCGATGCGCATATCCGTATTCCTATGCTCGGACAATTAGACTCACTCAATGTGAGTGTCAGTGCCGCTATCCTTTTATATGAAGCAGTAAGGCAACGGAACAATTAAGCGAATAGAAGCTTTCCTTTTCAGGTAGCGTTTTTTCGTCATAAAGCAAGAACTATTGTACAATAACCTATAATACTATAATTTTGCACCTCGAAAGATGGCAACAAAAAAAGATACAAAGGACGAATTATTACTACTTATCCGTCAGGGTAAACCGATGACAACGGCACAACAACTTCGGTTGGTGTTACAGCTTTCCACCCCTGCCATCCTCGCCCAGCTCACCACTACCATGATGCAGTATATCGACGCCTCAATGGTAGGTAGTCAGGGCGCCAGCGCCTCTGCCTCCATCGGACTCATTGAGACCACCACTTGGATGATGGGTAGTGTATGCCATTGTGCAGCAGCAGGTTTCTATGTACAGGTGGCGCATCTCCTGGGTGCAAATGACGACAAGAATGCCCGTTCCGTACTTCGTCAGGCTTTGGCAAGTGTCATCGGTTTTGGATGTATCATGGGTATGATAGGTATCATCATCAGTCCTTGGTTGCCCATCTGGCTGGGTGGTAATCCAGACATCAATGCTACGTCATCTGCCTACTTTGCCATTTTCTCGTTGGGCATCCCTATCTTCCAGACCAGCATGCTGGGTTCCGGTATGTTGCGAAGCAGTGGTAATATGATAATACCCAGCTTGATGAGTGTGGTGATGATGACCTTAGATGTGATATTCAACTTCTTCCTGATATTCCCTTCTCGTACGGTAGAATTTTTAGGAATGGACTTGTATATCCCAGGCGCAGGCTTGTCAGTCGTAGGAGCCGCCATAGGCACCATAAGTGCCGAATGTGTGGTAGCCTGCCTGCTGATGTATTTTTTGTGCTTCCGCTCCAGAGATTTGAGACTCACCATTGACAAAGGCAGTTTCAAACCCAAGTGGAACTATATCAAGAAGGCATTGCACATCGGTGGTCCTATGGGCATCCAACAGATGATGATGAGTAGTGCCTACATCGCTACCACCATCATCGTAGCGCCTCTTGGCACCTTTGCCATAGCCGCCCATTCATTCGGCATCGTGGTTGAAAGTCTGTGCTATATGCCCGGCTATGGTATTGCCGATGCCGCTACAACCCTCGTTGGACAAAGCATGGGTGCCGGACGCAGGGATCTGACTCGCAAATTTGCATATATGACGGTAGGCTTGGGCATGTGTGTAATGGCATTCATGGGTGCCGTGATGTACGCAGGCTCACCATTCGTCCTGAGTATGATGACACCAGTAGAAGAAGTACGACAATTAGGCGTAATGGCATTGCGCATTGAAGCATTTGCCGAACCGATGTTTGCAGCAGCCATCGTATGCTACGGTGTGTTTGTGGGTGCTTCTGACACCCTGATACCAAGTGGCATGAACCTGTTCAGCATGTGGGCAGTACGTATCCCACTGTCTGCTGTTCTTGCTGTCAACTTAGGACTGAAGGGTGTTTGGATTGCCATGTGTACAGAACTCTGTTTCCGTGGATTTATCTTCCTCTGCAGGCTTCGCTGGGGCAACTGGATGAAGGCTATATCCCCAAAAACAGCCTCATAAATTAGGAGAAATAAAACTCCTCCCCTTACATAGGGGAGGTGGCCCAAAGGGACGGAGGGGTAACACTATAATAAGAAAAGAGACTTCCCCAAACTCCTCCCCTAACATAGGGGAGGTGGCCCAAAGGGACGGAGGGGTATAAACAGAAAACAATAGTAAATTTAGAATATGAAAGAAATTAAGAACCAAATTTTTGGAGGCGAACGTCCTCTGTTTGAGACGCATGACACCATTCTCGACCACGTGAAGATTACCTTTGGCGAGTCGGGCATCAAGGAATGTAGCAATATCATATGCAGAAACTGCTATTTCGAGGGAAAATACCCATTGTGGCACGTAAAGGGATCTGAAATCACCAACTGCTACTTTGCACCAGGCTCTCGCTCAGCCATCTGGTATTCTGATGACATGAAGATGACGGATTGCGTCATCAATGGACCGAAATTCTTCCGTGAGATGAAGAACCTGGAACTGACCAACGTCACTATTAATGATGCTGACGAGACCTTCTGGGGCATAGACGGACTGGTGCTGAACAATGTTACCCTGCATGAAGGCACCTACCCTTTCATGCACTGCAACAACATCAAGGTTTTTGGCTTGGACAGCGATAGCAAGTATGTGTTCCAGTATTGCAAGAACGTCGAGGTGCACAATGCCAATATCGTCACCAAAGACTCATTCTGGGAGTGTGAGAATGTCACCGTATATGACTCAACCCTTGATGGTGAGTACCTGGGCTGGCATACCAAAAACCTACGTCTGGTGAATTGCCATATCGCTGGCGAACAGCCTCTTTGCTACGTAACTAACCTGGTGCTTGAGAACTGCACCTTCGATGCCGAATGTGACCGTGCCTTTGAGTATTCTACTGTTCAGGCCGATGTCAAGGGCTATATCAAGAGTGTCAAGAACCCTACCTCAGGCAAGATTGTTGCCGACAGTTATGGTGAAATCATCATCGACAAGAACATCAAGGCCCCAGCAGACTGCCAAATTCTAACCAGGGGATAATATTAAGACCCCTCAGTCCTACGGACAGCTCCCCTAAACAGGGGAGCAGCTAAACCAAGCAGCTAAACCAAGCAGCTAAAGAGAGCAGCTAAACCAAGCAGCTAAACGGAGCAGCTAAAGGGAGCAGCTAAAGGGAGCAGCTAAAGAGAGCAGCTAAAGAGAGCAGCTAAAGGGAGCAGCTAAACGGAGCAGCTAAAGAGAGCAGCTAAACCAAAACTCCTCCCCTGTTTAGGGGAGGTGTCCCAAAGGGACGGAGGGGTATAAACAAAAACATTCATAACATGAAAGTAAGAAATAACGAGAAAAACGCCAGAAGTCTTAAGTATATCAGGAAGGACCTTAGGTCAAACGGAACACCTGCAGAAGCCAAACTGTGGTCATTAATAAAAAACAGACAGGTTGAGAACTTAAAATTTAGAAGGCAATTTAGCATAGGCAATTATATACTTGATTTCTACTGCCCCGAACTAAAACTATGTATTGAATTAGATGGGGACTATCATTACAATAGCCAAAAGCATGAAATGGACAAAAATAGGGATTCAAGATTATACGAAGAACTTAGTATCAAGACTTTGAGATTTGAGAACCACATAGTCTTTGATAACCCCAATATAATAATATACAACATAATATGTGTTAAAAATGAAGAACAGTGTTCAATCTCCTTTTGACAAATTGGTTGACCGTCGAGGTACCAACAGCTATAAATGGGACTCCTGCCCAGAAGGCGTCATCCCTATGTGGGTAGCCGATATGGACTTCCAGACAGCCCCGTTTATCATTGAGGCCCTGCACAAACGTGTAGAGCACGGTATCTTTGGCTATACCAAAGTACCTGACAGCTATTACGATGCTGTAGTCAACTGGTTCAAGCAGCGTCATGGGTGGACCAGCCTCCAAAAAGAGTGGATACTCTACACCTCAGGCGTGGTACCAGCCCTGTCGGTAGTCATCAAGGCCTTCACTCAACCAGGGGACCAGGTCATTGTACAGACACCCGTCTATAACTGCTTCTTCTCCTCCATCCGCAACAACGGATGCGAGATTGTTGAAAATAAGCTGATATTCAAGGAGCAGACCTACCAGATGGACTTTGACGACCTGGAACGTAAAGCAGCCAACCCAAAGGCAAAGCTATTGTTGCTTTGCAACCCCCATAATCCCGCTGGCCGCGTATGGACACGCGAAGAGCTGCAACGCTTAGGAGACATCTGCATCCGTCACGACGTACTGGTGGTGAGCGACGAGATACATTGTGAGTTCGTATATCCTGGCTACAAGTATGTTCCTTTTGCCTCCATCAGTGAGGAACTACAGCATCATTCCATCACCTGCAACGCCCCTTCTAAGGCATTCAATACAGCGGGTCTGCAAATCGCCAATATCATCAGTGACAACCCCGACTATCGACAGAAAATCGATCGAACCATCAACATCAACGAGGTGTGCGATGTCAATCCATTTGGCGTGATTGCCCTGCAAGCTGCATATACCAAAGAAGGCAAAGAATGGTTACGACAACTCAATGAATACCTGTTTAATAACTATAATTACCTAAAGGAG
>OMSH01000128.1 GCA_900313715.1 uncultured Prevotellaceae bacterium | reverse complement strand
CCCCATTGTTCAAGAATAGAATTGATCGTTTCAGGTTTTACAGAATACTCTTTTGTAAAATCTAATATCCTGTCAATACTCTCCTTTTTGGATTTCATTAATTCATATCGATGCTGATCAGCCAGACCAATTTCATAGGCTTTAGGGGTAAGGCGCATGTCGGCGTCATCCATTCGCAATAGAATACGATACTCTGCACGAGAGGTAAACATACGATAGGGTTCATCCACACCTTTAGTTACTAAATCGTCTATCAATACGCCAATATATGCTTCGTCTCTTTTGAGTACCATTGGTTTTCCGCCATGACAGTTAATGTGTGCATTAATACCAGCCATCAATCCTTGTCCGGCCGCTTCTTCATATCCTGTGGTGCCATTAACCTGACCAGCAAAGAAAAGGTTCATGATAATCTTCGATTCCAATGAATGTTTGAGCTGTGTAGGATCGAAATAATCGTACTCTATTGCATAACCAGGCCTATATATCACGATATCCCTAAATGCTGGTATTTTCTTAAGAGCAGAAATTTGCGTTTCCATCGGTAATGATGATGAAAAACCATTCAAATATAGTTCGTTTGTAGTTTCACCTTCTGGTTCCAAAAACAGCTGATGATGGTCTTTCTCTGCAAAAGTAACAATTTTTGTTTCTATGCTGGGACAATAACGGGGACCTATGCTTTGGATCTGTCCATTATATAGTGGTGAGTCTGCTAAACCATTACGTAAAATTTCATGAACTTCTTCATTTGTGTTTACGGTCCAGCAACTGAGTTGCCTTAAATGTCTCGTTCCTGTGTCCAAAAAGGAGAATTTATGGAAATCGTTCTCACCTTCTTGTATCTCTAAATCTTCAAAGTGAACACTTCTGCCATCAATTCTTACAGGAGTTCCTGTTTTCATCCTGGCAGCCTTAATACCATATTGGGTAATGGATTCGGTTAATTTATAAGAAGCTGGTTCTGCGATTCTCCCACCAGGTACCATCTTTCTTCCTATATGCATTAATCCATTTAAGAAAGTTCCTGCGGTGATTATCACACATTTACAATGGAAAGTAACACCCCATACTGTCTTTAAACCAGTAACTTCACCCTTTTCTATAATTAATTCTTCTACTGTGTCTTGCCAGATATGTAGGTTTGGGGTGTTTTCTAGTATTTCACGCCACGACCAAATGTATTTGCCTCTATCGCTTTGAGCGCGAGGGCTCCACATAGCAGGCCCTTTGGAACGATTCAAAATACGGAACTGTATAGCCGTTTTGTCCGTAACAATGCCCATGAATCCACCCATAGCATCTATTTCTCTGACTATCTGCCCCTTAGCAATCCCTCCAACGGCAGGATTGCAACTCATTTGCGCTATTTTGTTCATGTCCATAGTAATGAGGCATGTCTTTGAACCAAGATTGGCAGCGGCAGCAGCAGCTTCGCATCCTGCATGACCTGCACCAATCACCACTATGTCATAGTTAAACTCCATTTTTTTTATTTATAATAACAATATTACTCAGATTCCCTTCGACAGAGTTGCTTATAGCAAAGTCAAAGCTTTATCCTCGGCAGCTTCCATTATTTCTCGTTCACCAGGCCCTTTGTCATTAATTCCACAAAGATGTAGTACACCATGAATGATAACACGATGAAGTTCTGTATCATATTTCGTACCCAACAATTCTGCATTGGAGTGAACAGTGTCAATACTGATGAATAAATCGCCACTGAGCCTGTTCCCTTCGCAATAGTCAAAGGTAATGATATCTGTATAGTAATCGTGCTGCAGATACCGTCGATTTACTTCCAAAATCTTCTCGTCATCACAAAAGAAATAGGAGATCTCTCCAACTCTTTTGTTATAACTTAATGCCACCTTTTTAATCCAATCGCGTACTTTTGTTTGGTCGATTGCAGGCATTTCTATGTTCTCTGTCTGGAATGTAATCATACCTAACTTTTAAAAGAAGAACAAATAACTGATTAAAATACCTGCAATAATACCTGACAAGTCAGCTAATAAGCCACAGGTAACAGCATTGCGTGTTTTTGTAATGCCTACACTTCCAAAATATACTGCTAAAATATAGAAGGTAGTGTCTGATGCTCCACGTACGACACAACTCATTTTGCCCACAAGGGAATCTGCTCCATATTGTTGCATCGTATCAATCATGAGGCCATTGGCGCCGCTGCCACTTAGTGATTTCATCAAGGCTGTTGGCAAAGCCCCAACGAAAGTAGTATCTACGCCAGTAAGACCTACCAAATAGCCAATGCTATCTACCATTATGTCCATTGCCCCAGACGCACGGAAAACGCCAATTCCTACAAGGAAAGCAACCAGATAAGGAATGATTCTTACAGCAGTGTTAAAACCATCTTTTGCTCCCTCAATGAAGGCATCATATACATTGGTTTTTTTCCACATGCCCCAACTGATGAATATTATGATGATACCAAATAAAATGATGTTGGCAACCAAAGTAGAGTAAGTGCCCATCGTTTCTCGGCTTACTGTCATGAATAGCCACATCAGCAAGCTGAAAAAGACTGCAATACCACCTACCAATGAGAGGATGGCCTTGTTGAACAGATTAATGTGCTGACTAATACTCACTACAGTAATACCAACCATGGTAGAGATTGTAGTAGTAATCAAAGTGGGGATAAAGATATCTGTTGGTTGAGCAGCTCCCATTTGTGCCCTATACATCATGATACTAATGGGAATAAGAATCAAACCAGAAGTGTTGATTACTAAGAACATGATCATTGGGTTAGTGGCCGTATCTTTCTTGGGATTTAACTCTTGCAGTTGGTCCATAGCTTTAAGGCCCAATGGAGTAGCTGCATTATCAAGTCCCAGCATATTGGCACTGAGGTTCATGAAGATAGAGCCTAAAGCTGGATGTCCTTTAGGTATACCAGGAAATAATTTGCATAGCACAGGACTGAGGAATTTAGAGAGCGAGTTAATCATACCGCTTTTCTCGCCAATCTTCATGATTCCCAACCAGAAAGCCAGCAATCCTGTAAGACCTATGGCAATCTCGAAAGCCGACTTTGAAGAGTCGAAAGTTGAATTAACTAATGTTGTGAATATCTCAGTATCACCAAAGAATATTGTTTTGCAGAGGGCCACAAAGAAGGCTACTACAAAAAAAGCTATCCAAATATAGTTCAGTACCATGCTATTATATTTTTCTGCAAAAATAACAAATATTATCCAATCTGCTTACGAAACAAGAAATAATAATATTTCTCATCGTCTGAACTGAATTCAGGCAGGAGTCCTTTGCCTATCTGCTCGAAACCATGACGTTGATAATACTGCCAATTACACCAACTATCTGACCACAGATAAAGCCACTCCACATCTTGTTGCCTGAGTTTCTCCACGAGATGCTCTAATACGAGTGCTCCATATCCTGCCTTTCTACTAAAGAAGAACGAGAGTTTGGCAGCATGAGATTGAGGTCCCATCATCTTCAGAAGTTCAGCATCCGTACGTTTTGTATAAGCACTACTGCGAAGAATGTATTTCTTAATTTTGGGAGAAAGCCTTTCAAGTTGTTCTTGCAACCATATTTCAGAATCATTTTCTTCGTCAGGCATGCAGGCGAAGGCGATGGCTTGTAATCCTTCTTCATCGACTATCTT
>OMSH01000042.1 GCA_900313715.1 uncultured Prevotellaceae bacterium | reverse complement strand
TTTGACTTCGTCGAGTCTGCTCACGCTCGGAAGAGTTCAAACAAGTTTGACTCTTCTCTCGCTTAATCGCAGCCTTCTGTGCTTTCTGTGTGAGTTATAAAAATCCTCAAGATCTGTGTGTACTTAAAAACTCAAAAACGTACAAACTGGATCATACATCAGACCTCAGACCTCAGACATCGTAAACTCCATCATCCATCATAACAGCACTGTCCCCTGTTTCACTCAAGAAATAAATCATGTTCAATCTAGATAATTTCATTTCCGACAGCGTTACCATGCGTCCTGTCAGCATGTTTGCTTCAGACATTGAAGCAAACAAAGCGAAGTTGACACAAGAGATCAAAGACAAGAAAGTATGCGTCATAGGTGGAGCAGGTTCCATCGGCTCCAGTTTCATCAAAGCCATATTACGTTTTGAGCCTAAAAGTGTCGTAATAATAGATCTTAATGAGAACGGACTGGCAGAGCTCGTGCGCGATGTACGTAGCACATACGGACTATATGTTCCTGTCTATGACACGTACCCTGTCATATCTCATCCATCATAACTGTCCCCTATCACCATGTCGATAAATTCAATAGTTTTTGAATCCGAACGTCAAAATTGACAACTTACACAACTACATATGAATTTTGGTATTATTATTCAGGCCCGTTTAGGGTCAACTCGTTTGCCACGCAAGATTCTTAAAGAGTTTCATGATGGTAAGACATTGCTTGAAACAGTTATAAACAATCTGCAGAATGTGTCAGACGCAAAAATTATAGTTGCAACTTCTATTAATCCTAATAACGACGAGTTAGAATCATTCCTCAAAGAACGCGATATTACGGTGTATAGAGGCTCAGAAGATGATGTGCTCAGTCGTTTTATTGGTGCTGCCCAAACAAATGGAATTAATGGAATCGTTCGCATATGTTCGGATAACCCGTTCCTTGACTGGCATGGTGTCGCTGCACTAATAGAAAAGGCGAAAACTACTGATGCTGACTATATTGGGTACAGGATTAACAATACACCTTCTATAAAGACACACTTTGGATTCTGGGGTGAGTATGTAACACTTGATGCTTTAAAGCGTGTAGCAGCAACTACTGATGAGAAACCTGCGCATGAACATGTTACAATCCATATTTACACCCACCCTGAAGAATATAAATGTGAGTGGATAGAGTGCCCTGCTTACCTGCAAGGCCGTAATGATATTCGTCTTACAGTAGATAATGCTGAAGATTTTGAGAATGCTCAAGAGGTCTATAAGACTTTAATTGAAGCCAATCCTAATTTTGGGTTAGAAGATGTCGTTAGATACATAGATGAACACACTGTGTTACGTGATTCTATGAGACAAATGATAGAAAAAAATCAAAAATAATAAAATCATGATAAAGAAAGGTGAAACATATATTATAGGCGAAATAGGCCAGAACCATAATGGTTCAGTAGATATAGCCAAACTGATAGTTGATTTGGTATGTCGCCCTGTTAAAGAGGATGTTTTTGGACTCGAACTTCGCCCGATTAATGCAGTAAAACTTACAAAGCGAGACCTAAATGAAGAGTTGTCTGCTTCTCAAATGAATCGTATATATGATACGCCAAATTCTTTTGGACGTACCTATGGCGAACATCGCGCTTTTCTAGAGTTATCTGATGAAGAACACCTGGATGTATACAACTATGCCAAGAGTAAAGGATTGGATTTTGTTGAGACGCTTTGCGCTAAAGGATGCCTTTCGTTACTTAAATTGTTCACACCAGATTATTTGAAGGTCGCTAGTCGTGATTTGACAAACCTCCCCTTGCTATCTGCTATGGCCGAAACAAAGATTCCCATAATACTATCAACTGGCATGGCAGGTAAAAAGGAATTGGATGAAGCTCTTGAGACAATATCACGATATCATTCAGACATTTCTATTCTCCATTGTGTTTCACAATACCCTACTCATCCTGAAAATCTTAACCTTAATACTATATTGTACTTAAAAGAACATTATGGACAATATAAGATAGGATTCTCAGATCATACAATTGGTATTTCTGCCCCTGTTGTTGCAGTAGGAATGGGAGCAGAGATTATTGAGAAACACATCACTATAGACCGTAACATGAAAGGAACAGATCAAGCTGGTTCTCTTGGTCCAGATGGTGTTTACCGTATGGTACGTGATATCCGGATTGCGGAGCGTTGGTTAGGAACCAAAGATTTATACATTGATAAGAGTGTAGAAGGTTCGCGTATAAAACTAGAACGTTCTATAGCCACCTTACATAATATGAAAGCAGGTGAGGTAATTAAGGAGTCTGACCTTCATATGCTAAGCCCTGGTGATGGTTTCAAATGGGATAGGCTGAATGAGGTTGTAGGGAAGAAGCTGCTTGTAGATGTTCCTAAGAACGAAGTTATTTACCCAAATCAGATAGGATAATGGAAAAACTACCAAGACTCATATTGACAGACATTGATGGTGTCTGGACTGATGGCGGTATGTATTATGACCAGACAGGCAATGAGTGGAAACGTTTCCATACATATGACAGTGCTGGAGTGTTGTTCGCACATCATCTTGGCATACCAGTAGGTATACTTACAGGAGAGAACACAGAGATTGTTCGCCGAAGAGCCAAGAAATTGAAGGTGGAATATCTATTTATGGGTGTACAAGACAAGGTTGTTGCAGCAAAGAGGCTGTGCGAAGAACTGCATATAACATTACAAGATGTTGCATACATCGGTGATGATATTAATGATATAGAGCTACTGAAACTTGTTGGTTGGGCTGGAGTGCCAACAAGTGCATCTGAATATATTAAGGAACTGGCAAACGTTCAGTTGAAGAAGCAGGGTGGAAATGGTGCATTTAGAGAATTTGTAGAGGCTATATTAGGCGAAGATACTGTAAATATGGTCGTAAAGGAAGTGCTGTTTGATAAGCAGTAATCTATAAACTATCCATTTTATGACTTATCATATATGAAATGGAAAATGTTAAATTTCTTGTGGCCTTCGGAATAGCGGAAATGCCGAGCGTGGTAACTTCAAATCCGTCCCCTTTCACTTCTTGTCACTTTTTGAAAAGATTGAAAATCAAGGGAAAATGCTGAGACAAGACAAAGTGTTTTAAAGCCACTATCCTCCACGGTTACCAATGTGAACATTTTAAATCCTACTATTATTGAAATATGACAGATAAAAAGATTAAAACGACAGACAAGTCACAAACTAAGATTGTCATAGTGAATGGCAATGACAATCAGGTTGTGACAGACAGCAAGAATACAGCCATTAATCGAGAACAAGGGGCGAAGTCAAAACAGCACTGGCTCCAGTTGTTATACTGGGTAGTTGGCATTCTGGTGGCTGGTATTACTATCTATAAATTCCTGATTGAATAAGAACTATGCTTGACAAGAAAAAGGTCGTAACTGCTCAGGTCAATGGTGATGACAATATAGTAGTTCTGAGCTCCGATAATACAACAATCACTATTGATACCAAGAATATTGTGGAATTGAGAAAACAGATATCAAATCTACAGGAGCATCTTAACACCCTAAATCCAGACATATTACAAATGATGCAACAGAAAGTAAGAGATGCCGGAACCGACAACATCCCTGTGATAGATGCTAATATTTATTTCAGTATTGACATCATAACTGACGGTATAAATCGTGGAATGGGCTTTTCTATAACGATTACAAACCTGACAAAGGAACAACGTTATTTCACACAGCCTTCATTCAATCTGAATCATCCTTATCAAGGAGCAAATTCTTTTTTCCTCACAATTCCTATGAATGAAGCACCTCAGTTCCCTGTCAGACTTGAATATGGACAACCTGTAACTGTTCGATATGTCATTAGTCAAGGGCAACTGTCGTTTTTCAGAGAAGTATTGAGTCAGGATGCGGATGCAGCGATTACAGTAGTATCATCCACAACAGTGGGTGAGATATATCGGAGTAACGAACATACATTAAAGCATATCTTGGAGTCATACTCAAAGATAATGGGGAAGTGAATAGATGAAAAGTTATTATAGTCACTCGACCTTGAAGAACGCAATATAAAGGGATTATTGGAAAAGCCCCAATACAACCACTATGCCAATGCCGGAATCTATTTGATTAAACGACGCGCTTTAGAAGAAATCCCTGATGGTGAATTCTTTAATGCAACTGATCTTGTTGAAAAGCTAATTTCTGAAGGGAAGAGTGTC
>OMSH01000124.1 GCA_900313715.1 uncultured Prevotellaceae bacterium | reverse complement strand
TTATCAGTACTATTCGATTTCGATGGTGTGGTGATGGACACAGAGTCACAATACAGCGTGTTCTGGCACCGGATAGGCGTTGAGTATCTGCAGCACGACAATTTGGAACAGATTATCAAAGGTCAGACACTGACCACAATCTTCAATACATATTTCAGAGGTTTTGAAGATCAATGGGCAACTATTGATGGTAAGTTGAAGTATTTCGAGCAGCACATGAAGTATGAATATATTGATGGGTTTGAGGATTTCCTGCATGATTTAAAAGCTCATGACGTGATGACGGCTGTGGTGACCAGTTCTGATGAAGGGAAAATGTCAGCTGTATATGCTGCTCATCCTGAAATATCCCAACTGTTTGATCGCATCTTCACTGCTGAAATGTTCACAAAATCGAAGCCAGATCCTGATTGCTATTTGTTGGGAATGAGGACTTTTGGCACAGATGCTGCACACACTTTCGTGTTTGAGGATTCGTTTAATGGGCTGAAATCTGGATTGGCTTCTGGGGCTACCGTTGTAGGTTTGGCAACCACCAATAAGGCAGAAGATATAGCTCCGTTGTGTCATTATGTGTTGCATGACTACAAGGATTTCTCTTTTGACAAAATGATTAAAATTAATGAAAGAAAGCACTCATAAACTGATGACGCTAGATTTCTGGCGTATTTGCATTTCTAACTTTTTGCTTTATTCTGCAGTATGGACGCTGTTGCCCATTTTACCTGCACAATGTTATTTGATGGGAATGAATACACAGGAAATGGTAACGTCTTTTTTGCTGTTTGTTTCAGGAATGATTGGGGTGGGGCCCCTGCATGCTTTCCTGGGCGATGTGTTTAAGAGGAAAAATGTGTTGATGTTATCTACTTTAGCAACAGCTCTTTGTTTTGGCGGCTGGCTGATGGTAACAGAATCTTGGCAGGTGATGTTGCTGATGTTGTTGGCTGGTGTTTTTTTTGGTATTGCCACTACAGCAGGAATAACCATAGGTATAGATATTACATTGTCGAACCGCAGGGGCATGGGTAACCGCATGTACGCTTTTTCGGGAGCTGTTGGCTTGCTGATAGGGCTGCGTTGTTTGTCGCCCTTCTATCTGATGATCGATTTTAGTAGTTTGGTAATCTTTTCGTTGGTATTGTTTTTTCTAAGTCTCGTTTTCGAAGCAGGAGTGTATGTGGCTTTTAGGGCTCCTGTAGGAGTTGGATTGTTTAATATTGATAGGTTTTTCTTGCCTTTGGCATGGGTGCCAGCAGTTAATGTATGTTTGCTATCGTTTGGAATAGGCATGTTGCTCAATCTTCTTCCTCCGTATGCATGGGTAGGAACATTGTTGTTGGTGGTACTTACGTTTGTCACTGCTCCGTTGACAAAACTGTTTGTTAAACTATCTCATCATTGCCAGCGAGGTACTGCAAACACTACTTTGCAATTGGCTACACAAACGGGACTTATCTTGGGGGTGATGGAAGGAGAAAGGATTGTCAACAACCTATTGTTTGGATGTATTACCATACTGCTTGCAGTATTGATGTTCGGTACCGTCACCTGGTCATATTTTAAACAGAAACGTGTGCGTCCCTAATTAGAATAGAGCCAATAGGTAGGGCAGGAAAACTATAAGACCTATGATAGCAGCTGTGATGGCTGTCACCAATACAGCTCCTGCAGCAATGTCTTTTACCTCTCCGGCTATCTTGTTCCATTCTGGAGAAACTAGATCAACAAGTCTTTCAATGGCAGAGTTGAACAGCTCTGCAGTAATTACAGTTCCTATACATAGCATAACCACCATCCATTCCACATGTGTAATGTTGAATAATAAACCTGCTGCAATGACAAGGATGGCAACTAATAGGTGGAATGTGATGTTCTGCTCATGTCCTGCACAAGTTAGGATGCCTTTCCAGGCAAAGGTAAAACTCTTCAACTGTTTCTTAAAACTATAACTCATAATCTACTAACATTCTTTACACCTTTTACGGTCTTAAGTTTCTTGATCAAGGCATTCAGCTTCGATGTATCGCTTACCATTACAGTGAGTTGTCCGCTGAACAAGCCATCGTTGGCTTCTATGCCTATACTACGCAAGTTGATTCCCACCTCTTTATTTATAATAGAGGTGATGTTGGTAACAATACCTATATCATCGTTTCCTACTACCATAAGGGTAATAGGATACTGCGAGTCAACAGATTTGCCAGCCCAACGGGCTTTAACGATTCGATAACCATATCGCTCACGCATATCATGGGCGTTAGGGCAGTTGGTTCTATGAATCATGATGCCTCGTTTGATGCTTACAAAGCCAAAGATGTCGTCGCCATAGATAGGGTGACAGCATTGAGCCAGTTGGTATTGTATGCCTTTGAGGTTCTGATCAATCACCAGTACATCTTCACGATTGTTCTCTTCCTCGCCCTCTATTTTCTGCAAACTAAATCCTTCGGCTGTACGTGTTTGGGACTCTGTGTTTTCTGTCTCGCGCCTCTGTTGCTCTAAGTATTCGTCAATGATTGTGTTAGTGTCAATGGTACCATTTGCCAGATTTTGATAGAAATCGGTGATGATTTTATAGCCCATGCGTTTGATGACCTTCATCATCACAGATTCATCAAAGTCAATCTTACGATTTTTTAGTTTGCGCTCCAGTTCCTCTTTGGCAAAAGCACTCTGTCGTGCTTCTGTCTCTTTAAGAGCTTGTTTGATTTTTGTTCGGGCTTTTGAGGTTACCACAATCTTGAGCCATCCTTGCTTCGGTGTTTGTGAAGATGATGACATGATTTCTACTTGATCACCACTTTTCAGTTCCTGACGGATAGGCACATTTTTACCATTTACTTTTCCACCAGTGCAACTGCAGCCCAGTTTGGTATGTATCATAAAGGCAAAATCCAGCACTGTCGCACCTTTTGGAAGTTTGTAGAGGTCGCCCTTAGGGGTGAAAACAAATACCTCGTCTTCATAAAGGTCCATCTTGAACTGATCCATCGCTTCCAAGCCAGTGCCATCAGAGCTCTCAAGGGCTTCACGAACTGATGACAGCCAATCATCAAGACCAGTCTCTCCCTTGATACCTTTGTAACGCCAGTGCGCAGCCAACCCTCTCTCTGCCACCTCATCCATACGCTCTGTACGAATTTGTACCTCTACCCATTTGCCCTCAGGACCCATCACGGTGATATGCAATGATTCGTAGCCATTACTCTTGGGTACAGAAAGCCAGTCACGCAGTCGCTTGGGGTTGGGTTGGTACATATCAGTTACGATGCTATATACTTGCCAGCATTGCATCTTTTCCTTTTCGTAGGGAGAGTCTAATATTACTCTGATAGCAAACAGATCATATACTCCCTCGAAGGGGCACTTTTGTTTCTTCATCTTTTGGTAGATGGAGTGGATGGACTTAGTACGTCCCTTGATGTGGAATTTCAATCCAGCCTCTTCGAGCGTCTTCTTTAACGGACCAATGAATCGGGCAATGTACGCATCGCGGCTCTTCTTGGTTTCATTTAACTTGTCTTTAATATGATAGTATATGTCATGCTCGGTATATTTCAGTGAGAGGTCTTCTAGCTCAGACTTCAATGCATAAAGACCTAGTTTGTGGGCAAGAGGTGCATACAAATAGGCTGCTTCGTTAGCTACTTGTAGGCGAGCTTCTACGTTCTCAACATCACGAATCTGGCGCATGATGTTCACACGGTCAGCAATGATGATGAGTATCACGCGCATGTCTTCAGCAAATGTCAGCAACAGCTTGCGGAAATTCTCTGATTCAATCGATGGGCTTTTAACATATAACTCACGTACTCTAATTAGTCCTCGTACAATGCCTGCCACATCTGAGCCAAAACATTCGTTAATTTCTTCGATGGTGCAAGTTCCCGAACTAACACACTCATGTAACATGATACCCATGACAGAAGCACGTTTCATGCCAATCTCATCAGCAATAATGATAGCAGTTTGTAAACTCTTGAGTATTGGGTGTAATCCGAAAATGTCACGTGGCATTTTCCCAGAACCAATGGCTTTTACCAGTTGTTCTTTAAGCTTACGAGTATCATCTGGCAAGAAAGAATCTCCTGTCAGCCTGAGTAGTTTATGATATAATGCCAGAAAGAGTTTGTGCTCATCTGGGTAAAAGAATGTCTGTTCTGTCATGGTGTTACCGTAAAAACGACTGCAAGTTAATGAAAAGTGTTTAAAAAAACCAACTAAACTGTTTAAAAATGCATAAACGGAATCTTTTTTATTAAATTATGCATTTTTTCTTTTAGAATATTTGGTTGTTACAAAATAAAGTCTTATCTTTAATGGAGAAATCAAGTAAACACGATATATTAACGAAAGGAGATAATACCATGAACGCTGATAAGATCGCGAAAAATGCCAGATTAGTTTGGACTATATTGAAGAAGGCGACAAGTCGAATGACTTTTATCGACATGATAGTGCAGACAAAACTTCATGCTACTGATTTGGCATACGCCATAGGTTGGCTGGCACGAGAAGACCGTATTGGTATGGTCGAAGAAAACGGCAATCAATATTTCATGGCGTATTAAATAATAAAAGGATGTGCTTGCAAGCACATCCTTTTATTATTTACCGCTCATTTCCAACACCAGGTATTCACTCTGAGTTCCTATGCGAAATTTTCCTCCCCAAAGTCCAATGCCTGAAGTGACGTATATGTGAGACTTTCCCTTTTGTATATATCCATGGGATTTCTCATACACCATGTCGGTTACTAAGTTGATAGGAAATATTTGTCCTCGGTGTGTGTGTCCCGATAGTTGGAAATCTACTCCTGCTACTTCTATCCTGTCTAAATGATAAGGCTGGTGGTCCATCAATAAAATCGGTTTAGTGTGGTCAAGGTCCTTTGTTAGCTCAATTACCGATTTGCGGTTTACATCATTAGTGCGGTCATCACGACCTACCACATAGAAAGCATTGTTTACTAATATGGATTCATCTTTCAGCAGTCGGATGCCTGCCTTTTGGATGAACGTCTCACTTTTGTCATTGTCGGCATAGTAATCGTGGTTGCCTAAGCAGGCATAAATGCCTAAAGGGGCATTCAGTCGGCTCAACTCTTCATACATTTTCTGTTGCTCAACAGGAATGATATTGCTGTCAATCAAATCACCTGCTATAAGTATCATGTCGGGTTTCTCCTCATTAATAATATCCACCCATTGGCTCAATTCTTGTTTGCCGATGGTATAACCCAAGTGTAGGTCGCTGATACCAACTACCTTAATGGGTGACATTGGCTTCTCAATTTGTATGTTCAGAGGAACACGTACTTTGTGATGATACCACAGGTTGCCTCCAACGAAGGTTATGATGAGGAAAACAGTAATGCCAATGGTTCCATAATGACTGTTGATAAACCAAGGCCGTATGGCAGGAATCAGCAAACGAGCTATGTCAGTCACAAGGAAAATCATCAATAGGTAGAGCAGGATAATCATCCAAGAAGTGCCTACTGTAGAAATCACCTGATTGATCCATAACGAAGTGTTAGTACTTCTATATGCCATGTAACCAAAAAAAAGACATACTGGCATAAACAATATCAAGGTAGTAGCCCATTTCAATAGGTGGCTGAAAGGAAGAACATGCCAAATGCGGTAATAAATGTATATTACTGCCAGTAGCACCATGATGGGAAACATTAAAAACTGTATTCTCATTCTTTATATATTATTAAGGTGTGCAAAAATAGTCTTTTTGACCAACTAAAACAAGGTTTCGTGGTATCAACACGAAAAAAATGAATGTGAAAGTGATTTTTATCCATTATGCAGGTGGTATTCTGCAGAATTCTTTTTATATTTGCTACTTATGAAGAAATAATTAATACTAACCGATATGACATTAACTCAACAAGACAAGGATTTGCTGAAGAAGAAAGGCATTTCCGAGGAAAAATTGGCCGAAGAACTGGCCTGTTTCGAGCATGGTTTCCCATTTTTGAAACTGTATGCGGCTGCATCGGTGGATAATGGAATTATGGAGCTTTCTTCTAATAACCAAGATGCTTATCTAGAGGCATGGGATGTTTATACCTCTACTATGACTGACAAGCGAGTGGTGAAGTTTGTGCCTGCATCTGGTGCGGCTAGTCGCATGTTCAAGGATTTGTTCGGCTTTCTAGATGCCGATTACGATGTGCCTACTAAGGCTTATGAGCAGACTTTCTTTGCAGATATCCACAAGTTTGCTTTCTTTAACGACCTTGATGCTGCCTGTCAGGTTATTTATGGTAAGAGCATTGATGTTTTGGTAACAGAAGGTGGCTATAAGAAAGTGGTAGCTGCTTTGTTGAAGGAGGAAGGACTGAATTATGGCAATTTGCCAAAAGGCTTGCTGAAATTCCATAGCTACGAGCAGGGTAACCGTACTCCATTAGAAGAGCATTTGGTGGAAGGGGCCCTTTATGCAGCCAATAAGAACAGGAAAGTAAATGTGCATTTCACTGTATCTCCACAGCATCGTGCGCTCTTTGAAGCCAAGGTGGCAGAGAAGGCTGACTATTATGCAGATAAATATGGTGTAGAATATGACATCACTTTCTCTGAGCAAAAGGCCAGCACTGATACCATTGCGGTAGATATGAATAACGAGCCATTCCGTGATGACAATGGCGATTTGCTGTTCCGCCCAGGTGGTCATGGGGCACTGATTGAAAACCTGAATGACTTGGATGCTGACATTGTTTTTATCAAAAATATTGACAATGTGGTGAGCGACAAGCTTAGAGGCGATACGGTGACTTACAAGAAGATATTAGCTGGCGTACTGGTGACATTACAGCAACAGGCATTCAGCTACTTAGAGCTGTTGGAAAGCGGTAGATATACTCATGATCAAGTTCTTAATGTCTTGCAGTTCGTTCAGAAACAGCTATGCTGTAAGAATCCTGATATCAAGAATCTGGAAGACTCTGAGTTGGTGATTTATCTGAGAAACAAACTCAACCGACCGATGCGTGTATGTGGTATGGTGAAGAACTTAGGTGAACCTGGCGGTGGTCCCTTCCTGGCATACAATCCTGATGGGAGTATTTCTTCACAAATACTTGAGAGTTCGCAGATTGACATGAATGATCCAGGGAAAAAGGCTTTGTTTGAGAAAGGTACTCATTTCAATCCTGTTGATTTGGTTTGTGCTATCAAGGATTTCAAGGGCAATAAGTTCAACTTGCCGAAATATGTTGATAAAGCCACTGGTTTTATTTCGCAGAAATCCAAGAATGGTCGCGAACTGAAGGCACTCGAGTTGCCTGGCCTGTGGAATGGTGCGATGAGCGACTGGAATACTGTCTTTGTTGAGGTTCCAGTTTCTACCTTCAATCCTGTTAAAGTTGTTAACGATTTATTAAGAGAGGCGCATCAATGAAAAAGATATTATTATTAGGATCAGGTGAACTGGGTAAAGAGTTCACCATAGCTATGCAGCGTTTGGGACAGTATGTGGTAGCATGCGATGCATATGCTGGTGCTCCTGCTATGCAGGTGGCCGACGAATGTGAAGTGTTTAGTATGCTTGATGGGGATGCTTTGCAGAAGGTGGTTGAAAAGCATCAGCCCGACATTATTGTACCAGAGATTGAGGCTATTCGGACTGAACGCCTTTTTGATTTTGAGAAACAAGGTATTCAGGTGGTGCCTAGTGCCCGTGCGGTCAACTATACCATGAATCGTAAGGCTATTCGTGATTTGGCAGCTAAAGAATTAGGAGTCAAGACAGCCAACTACCGATATGCCAAGAATCTCGATGAACTGAAAGATGCTACTAATGAGATAGGTTTCCCTTGTGTTATCAAACCGTTAATGTCTTCTTCAGGTCATGGACAGTCAGTTGTTAAGAAAGCCGAAGACTTGGAGCGGGCATGGAGAGAGGCCAGTGAGGGAGCACGTGGCGATATTAAGGAGGTGATTGTTGAACAGTTCATTCATTTTGATTATGAGATAACTTTGCTTACTGTCACTCAGAAAAATGCACCCACTTTGTTCTGTGCGCCCATTGGTCATGTTCAGATTAGCGGTGATTATCGCGAGAGTTTCCAGCCCATGCCTATGAAGTCTGAGCACTTGAAAGCTGCACAAGACATGGCTGCAAAGGTAACAGGAGCGTTGACTGGTGCCGGTATTTGGGGCGTAGAGTTCTTCATCAGCAATAAAGATGGAGTATATTTCTCCGAACTGTCTCCTCGTCCACATGATACTGGTATGGTAACCCTAAGTGGTTGCCAGAACTTCAGTGAGTTTGAGTTGCACGCACGTGCCGTTTTAGGATTGCCGATACCAGCTATCAAGCAGTTGCGTTGTGGAGCAAGTGCAGTCATCCTGTCTGAGATAGTGAAACAATCAACACCTGATTATATTGGATTGGAGGACGCTTTGCAAGAAGATGACACAGATTTGCGTATCTTTGGCAAACCAGTAGCAAGACTTCATAGAAGGATGGGTGTGATGTTAGCTTCTGCTCCGTTGGGCTGTGATTTAGGACCGTTGCGCGATAAATGCAAGCGACTGGCTGCTATGGTAAAAGTATGCTAATATAAAAAAAGTACATTTATTTGACTAATTATTTGGTGATATGCAGATTTGTCACTAAATTTAGGGCGGTTAATTTAACTTTTAGTTGATTATAGTAAAGCAAGAAAATGTAAAGCGGCAACAGTCTGGGAAGACAGTTGCCGTTGTTTTATCTTTAAAAATCATGATGAATTATGAAATTGATAGGTAATATTTTTTGGTTATTTTTAGGTGGTTTAGAGACCGCATTTGAGTATTTTTGTGCTGGTGTAGTTCTTTGCATTACTATCATTGGTATTCCATTCGGACTACAGGCGTTCAAATTAGGCATTCTCATGTTGTGGCCATTTGGGAGTAGAGTAGATTTGCTTCCTGGTCAACCAGGATGTTTGAGTACCATCATGAACATTTTATGGCTCATTGCTGGTTTGCCCATTTGTATTACCCATTTGATATTTGGTACACTGCTTTGCCTCACTAT
>OMSH01000123.1 GCA_900313715.1 uncultured Prevotellaceae bacterium | reverse complement strand
CACCAAACCAGCCTCAGTGTAGCGGGTAGGTTGCTGACTGAAACGTTCGGTAGCACAGATGTTCTTTCTGCTGACTGTCTGTCCTTTGGCCACTGGTGGTAACTGACGAATTTCGTCTTCTGCTGCATCATCATCAGTAGATTCACGATATACTTTCAGGAAACCATCGAATTTGACAATCTCGCCAGTAGCGACAAACTGCTCGGCATTGTTGTCCATGCTGATGGTGACAGTAGTTTTTTCCAGTTCTGCCTCTGCCATCTGAGAGGCAATAGTGCGTTTCCATATCAGGTCATATAGTCGCTTCTCTGCACCTGTACCTTCTATGGTAGCTTGCTCGATATAGGTTGGACGGATAGCTTCATGTGCTTCCTGGGCACCTTTTACCTTATTGGTAAACTGACGGTTGTGTACGTATTCTTCTCCCATTAGCTCAGCAATAGCCTTACGGCTGGTATTGATGGCCAAGCTACTCAGGTTAACGGAGTCTGTACGCATATAGGTTATTTTTCCTGATTCATACAGTCCCTGAGCCAGACGCATTGTCTGTGCCACTGATAACCCCAATTTTCTACTTGCCTCCTGTTGCAGCGTACTGGTAGTGAAAGGGGGTGCGGGATATTTCTTTATGGGATGCTTTTCCACCTCACTGATGGTAAACTGAGCGTCTTTGCAGTTTTCCAGAAAGGCAATGGTCTCTTTTTCTGTTGAAAAGCGCTTTGCCAGCTCTGCCTTCAGTTCACAAGTTTTTCCGTCTTTGCTTTCCCAGGTAAAGTCTGCCGTTATTCGGAAAGCAGCTTTGGGTTGGAAGGCTTGTATCTCACGCTCACGCTCAACTATCAGCTTTACGGTTACGCTCTGTACGCGTCCGGCTGAAAGAGCCGGCTTCACTTTTTTCCATAATACTGGAGATAACTCGAAACCCACAATGCGGTCGAGTACGCGACGTGCCTGTTGAGCATTCACCAGATTGAGATCAATGTTACGTGGCTTTTCGATGGCCTGTAGTATAGCGTTTTTAGTAATCTCATGAAACACTATTCGTTTGGTATTCTCTGGCTTTAATCTCAGTACTTCTGTGAGATGCCATGAAATAGCTTCTCCTTCACGGTCCTCATCGGAAGCCAGCCACACCATATCAGCATTTTCTGCCAGCGACTTCAGTTTATTAACCACTTCTTTTTTGTCATCTGGAATCTCATACACAGGGATAAAGGTATCGGTGTCTATACTGAATGTCTTTTTTTTCAGATCTCTGATATGACCATAGCTTGGCATTACCTTGTAATCCTTCCCAAGGAATTTTTCTATGGTCTTGGCTTTAGCTGGTGACTCAACTATGACTAAGTTTTGCATTTTGATGTTTCTAATTATAATAAGATAAAATCTTTACATTCTTTCAGGAACCTCTATTCCAAGCAGGCTCATGGCCAATCGTATTACTTTTGCCACATTAGCTGATAGCGCTAAACGGAAAAGCTTCAGCTGTTCGTTGTCCTCACGCAGGATGCTGAAATCGTGGTAGAACTGATTAAACTCCTTTACCAAATCGTAGGTGTAATTGGCAATGTCCGATGGGCTATACCCTTTGGCTGCCTCGGCTATGGTAGCAGGGAAATCTGCCAGATGCTGTATCAAACTTTCCTCCTTCTCATTCAACTGAATGCTCATCTTCAAATCAGTTGGGATTTGTAGTCCGGCTTCTTCTGCCTTACGCAATACGGAACGGATACGAGCATAGGTATATTGAATAAAAGGACCAGTATTACCGTTAAAGTCTATGGATTCCTGTGGGTTGAATGTCATGTTCTTACGAGCGTCCACCTTCAAGATAAAATATTTCAATGCTCCCATACCTACAATGCGGGCTATCTCAGCGGCCTCCACTTGTGTCAGTCCATCCAACTTGCCTAACTCCTGCGATGTTTCCTGAGCAGTTGCTACCATTTCATCCATCAAGTCGTCGGCATCCACTACTGTTCCTTCGCGGCTCTTCATCTTGCCGTTAGGCAGTTCCACCATACCATAAGAGAAATGAATCAAGTCTTTGCCCCACTTGAAACCCAGTTTGTCGAGCAGTATGCTCAGCACCTGGAAGTGGTAGTTCTGTTCATTGCCCACCACGTAAATCATCTGGTCAATGGGGTAATCATTGAAACGTTGCTGAGCAGTGCCGATATCTTGTGTCATATATACCGATGTGCCATCTGAACGAAGTAACAGCTTATGGTCAAGTCCTTCAGAAGTGAGGTCTGCCCAAACAGAACCATCGTCTTTGCGATAAAATAGTCCTTTGTCCAAGCCTTCCAGCACCTTTTTCTTCCCATCGATATAGGTGTTTGACTCATAATAGATTTTGTCGAATGAAACACCCATACGTTGATAGGTCTCGTCGAAACCGGCATATACCCAACTATTCATCTTTTCCCACAAGGCACGTACTTCAGGGTCTCCTGCCTCCCATTTCACCAACATCTCATGTGCTTCTTTTATCAGAGGCGCATTAGCTTCAGCCTCTTCCTTGCTCATGCCCTGTTGCATCAGCTCTTCTATCTCAGCCTTGTAGTGCTTGTCGAAAGCAACGTAATAGTCGCCAATTAAGTGATCTCCTTTCTTGCCTGAAGATTCAGGTGTTTCTCCGTTGCCCCACTTCAGCCAAGCCAGCATAGACTTGCAGATATGTATGCCACGATCGTTCACAATGTTTGTTTTCACGACCTTGTTTCCATTGGCTTGCATGATATTGGCAAGTGAAGCGCCTAATAAGTTATTGCGTACATGACCCAAATGCAACGGTTTGTTGGTGTTGGGAGACGAATATTCTATCATCACCAACGGCGACTTGTCGGTCATGGGTCGGAATCCGAATTGTGGTTGTCGGTTAATGTCAGCCAGCATTTCAATCCACTCGGAAGAAGCTATAGTAAGGTTCAAGAAACCTTTTATCACGTTGAAAGCAGCCACGGCTGGTTGGTGTGCCACTAAATACTCACCAATCTCCTGCGCTGTCTGCTCAGGCTTCTTTTTTGAGATTTTCAGGAAAGGAAATACTACCAATGTGAGGTGACCATCAAACTCCTTCTTGGTTTTCTGCAACTGGATAAGGGCGGTAGGTACTTCTTGCCCGTATAGCGATTGGATTGCCTCTACAATCGAGCCAGTCAGTTTCTCTTCTATCTTCATATTTTTAAAATTTGGGTGCAAAGATAGTGTAAAGGAGAAAACCAGCAAAATTAATTAAGCCTTTTTTTTAATAAGGTATAATCCTATCTTATAAAGATAGATTTTTTAACGATTACGCCTTAAAGTCGCCTTTGAATGTACGTTTGATACGACGCCAGGCTTTTGCCCAGAATGAATTGGTGCGACCATAATACAGCTCAAACTGTTGTCTGGCAAAGAGGTTTTCCTCTATTACGGGCTCTTTCACAACAGGAATGGGGCGCATCCAGAGGTCAGCGCTGTAGAGGTTGCCACCTCCACAGTTGGTGCCACTGTTATCGAAACCTTCATTTTGTACTAATGAACGTCCCACATTCAGCGAAAGCATATCGTTCAGGAACAAAGAAGCATTCCATCTGATAGCCCACGAATTGTTCAAGCCTGCTATCTGGCGTCGCAACATGCGGGTAAACCCATATTTTCCATTGAAATCGAACATTTTTGTCAGTTTCCTCTTCTCCAGTTGTTGCAGCAACTGGAGACCGTTGGGGTTGTAATACTGCCATGCGCGGTCCCATGTGCCCCATCCCCAGCTGCCCGTCCATTTAATCAGGAAGGTCATTGGCAATGCTTTGTTATTGGTGAAGTCACAAGCTTGTATATGACCTACGCGTGGTTCATCCTTATAAGTCTCCAAAGCATCATTCATGAATTGCAGAAAGTAGGGAGCCAGCACCAAGTCGTCTTCTACGACTATCACCCTGCCGAAATCCCTGGTAAAACGAGTCACTGCTTCTACGATGTTGTCGGCTAATCCCCAATTGACAGTCCGCTCCATAATGGTAACGCTTCTGAACACTGACTGTGAAGCGCTAAGTGCTCTGAGGTAGGCGCGAACATCATTCACTCCTGCTTGTGCTTCCTTATTTTTAGCATCGTCGGAAATGATATATAGATCACTTTCTGCAGCGAGGGTATTTTGCTGGAGTGACTCAATGCAGCGTTTTAGGTGCGCTGGTCGATTGTAGGCGAATAATAGGATAGGAGCATACATAGAATTGAAAATAGATAATTATGGATTGAACGTGTAACATTTTGCTTCTTTGCGGCTATTTACTACCTGAGAAGTCTTGACTAAAAGTTGGAAACTGATGCTGATAAAAGAGCTGAAGTTACTCCATCGTCCTTTTGCCATTGCTTCAAAGGCTTTCTTTACAGGTGCCAACACACCCATAGCAAATGCTTTGGTAAAGGAATAGTTGATGTTGGCATATTCCGAAAGATGATATACATATTCTGTGCGTAGGAACAAAAGCCTGCTAAATGGTCGTTCAGCCCTGTCATGATAGCCTAATGCTGTGGGTACATATCCTATCTGGTAGCCGTGGTAATGGATTCGGTTAACATAGTCCTTGTCCTCACCATAGTGATAGAACAAAGGGGCAAACATGCCTACCTTTCGGATGACGGTTGTTGGAAGGTACCATAGGGCTGCATTTATGAATGGAGAATTGATAATTGATAATTGTGCTTCGCTCCAATTTTGTCGCGACTTGGCATAGTTCAAGCAAGCTTGACTCTGCACTCGCTGTTCCAAAAAGTGACAATTGACGATTGTGGAAATATAAGAAGCAAAACCAGGATCCATCTTACTGCCATCCCCAGTCAAATGCTTGGGCGAAATGATGCCATATTCCGGGTGCTGCATACTGACTTCCACCAACTGTTGCAAGGCATCGGGGGCTAACCAGGCATCCTGATTTATCAGCAACACACCGTCATAGCCCTCATCCAAGGCTATTTGCATGCCTATGTTGTTAGCTGAGCCGAAGCCTAAGTTTTTCTTGTTCTCAATCAAACGGATTGACGGATAATGCTCGTGGATATAGGAGATGGTTTCATCTGAAGAACCATTGTCAACCACCAAAATATCAGTCGGATGCTTACCTTTCAACAAAGAGGGCAAACAACGGTCTATCCAGGACATGAAATTATAAGATATGACAATAGCCAGCGTTTTCATTTTCCCTCCTTTCTGCCTTTGCCAAACAGGAAACCAAGACTTTCCTTCAAAATGACAGAACCTGCTACCCATAAGATGGCAAAATACAGAATACCCACTAATAGTACTTTTAATAGCAGACTGACATAGACATTATCAATTCCTGCCAGTAGATATTGACATCCTAAAGTCAGAAATGCCGATAATAGCAGATAAGGTGATAAGTCTTGCAATAAATTGACAAAATGCAATCCTATCTCATGACGAACGAACCACCACCATACCAGTAACCACCCAATGTTGATTGCTACAAACATTCGCAGCATCCATTCAAAGCCATAGGGATAGACTCCTATTACAGCAACCAAAAGTAGAAGACACTGCACGATGGTGTTCCACATATAGACATTAGAATGTCCTCGGGTAATGATAAGGTGGGCAAAAAGGTTATTGATGGGTACAAAAGCACCCCAGATACAGAGTACGCTTAGGATATGGGCACTGGACAACCACTTCTCTGTAATGGCGATGACAATAATATCTTGCGACACCAAACTCAAGCCAAACATGGCGGGAAAGCTCACGAATGCTGTAAACCGCAAAAGTTTGCGGAACACCCTTAACTGTCTTTCTCTGTCTTCATCCACCTTAGCAAATATTGGTTGAGCCACCCCATTCAGCATACTGTTCACAAAGGTATGCCCCATTTGGTTCCATTTATTGGCCTGCGTGAAGTAGCCTACCTCACTTATGCTGTAGAACTTACCAATCAGGTTGGCAAACAGGTTCTGGTTGATAATAGTGAATACATTGGTAACGACCAGTTTGCTGCTGAAGCCTATCATGTCTCGGATGGGCTGAATGCTGAAATGAAACGACGGGTGCCAACGAGTAAAGGCGTAGGAGAACAAGGTCATCATGCTTACAAAGACGATGGTCTGCGTGGCGATACCCCAGTAGGCAAAGCCATTGGCTGCCAGAGTCACACCCACGATGCCTGAGATGGTAAGAGCTGCCAGGGTGATGAGGTTCATTTCCTTGACCATGAGGTTGCGGAACATCATGGCGCGAGGCACGATGTTGAGGCTGGAAATGACAAATCCCAAAAACAGGTAGCGAGCAAGAGGGGTAAGTTGCGGCTCATTGTAGAAGTCGGCCACAAAGGGTGCTGCTATATACAACAATAGGTAAATGAACACACTGCAAGAAGTGTTGAACCAGAACACAGCATTATAATCCTCATGGATTACCTCTTTCTTCCTGTTCAGCGCGGAGATAAAACCACCTTCCTGCAAGGCAGATGCAATACTGGAGAAAATAGTCAGCAGCCCCACCATTCCATAGTCAGCTTGAGTCAGCAGACGAGCCAAGAAGATGCCGAAGGCGAGGTTCAGCAACTGTTGTATGCCATTGCTTACCCCGCCCCATAGCAGCCCCTTAGCGGTTTTATCTTTTAAATTATCAATTTTCAATTTTTCATTATTAAGAAACTTGACTTCCCGGCTTTACATCCTTAGATGTGGTCACTACACTCAGACTCTCGTCACTGTCAACAGCTGAGAGAATCATACCTTGACTTTCAATGCCCATCATCTTGCGAGCAGCGAAGTTAGCCACGAAGAGGATGCGACGTCCCACCAAATCTTCTGGTTTCTCATAGAAAGCTGCGATGCCAGAGCAGATGGTGCGGTCGGTACCTGTTCCATCATCAATAGTGAATTGCAGCAATTTCTTTGATTTAGGTACAGGTTGGCAAGCCTTTACCAAACCTACGCGGATATCGAGTTTCTGGAAATCTTCATAGCTCACGGTATCCTTGATGGTGGCAGGTTTCCATTGAGCCTGTTCATTGGCTTTCTTAGTATCTAACAACTTCTGCACCTGTGCCTCAATCACACTGTCTTCAATCTTCTCGAACAGCAACTCAGGCTCTGCCAACTGATGGCCAGCTGGCAATAGGTCAGTACGACCCAGTTGCTCCCACTCGAAGCTTTCCATGCTCAGCATTTTGCGCAATTTCGCACTGCTGAATGGCAGGAATGGCTCGAAAGCAATTGCTAAGTTGGCGGTCAACTGCAAAGAGATGTTTAGGATGGTTTCCACACGTTTTGGATCCGTCTTCCATACCTTCCAAGGCTCGCAGTCAGCTATGTACTTGTTGCCGATACGTGCCAGGTTCATGGCTTCTTTCTGAGCATCACGGAACTTGAAACCGTCCAACAACTCTTCTACCTTTGCCTTCACGTCTGCAAACTCTTGCAGGGTCTGCTTGTCGTAGTCGGTCATTTCGCCACAAGCAGGTACTACACCATTCCAGTATTTTTTCGTCAACTGCAAGGCGCGGTTCACGAAATTGCCATACACCGCTACCAGCTCATTGTTATTACGTTCCTGGTAATCTTTCCAAGTAAAGTTATTATCCTTGGTCTCTGGTGCATTGGCCGTCAGTACATAGCGCAGCACATCCTGCTTGCCAGGAAACTCCTCTAGGTATTCATTCAGCCATACAGCCCAGTTGCGAGAGGTGGAAATCTTGTCGTTCTCTAAGTTCAGAAATTCATTCGAAGGCACATTGTCAGGCATGATATACTTGCCGTGTGCCTTCATCATGATGGGGAAGATGATGCAGTGGAACACGATGTTGTCTTTGCCGATAAAATGTACCAGTCGCGTATCTTCATCCTGCCACCACTTCTCCCATGGGCCCCATTTCTCTGGCTCTTTTTCGCACAATTCCTTGGTGTTGCTGATGTAGCCGATGGGGGCATCAAACCATACGTAAAGCACTTTGCCTTCAGCTCCCTCAACAGGCACTGGAATTCCCCAGTCCAAGTCGCGCGTCATTGCACGAGGCTGCAAGTCCATCGAAAGCCAGCTCTTGCATTGGCCATATACATTGCTGCGCCATTCCTTATGACCTTCCAGAATCCACTCTTTCAGCCAGTCTTGGTATTGGTTCAGTGGCAAATACCAGTTCTTGGTGTCTTTCAGTATAGGAGCAGAACCGCTGATGGTGCTTTTAGGGTTAATCAACTCTGTAGGTGAGAGGTCGCGTCCACATTTTTCACACTGGTCACCATAAGCGCCCTGATTATGACAATGAGGGCACTCGCCTGTGATATAGCGGTCTGCCAAAAACTGTTTAGCCTCCTCATCGTAATATTGTTGGGTAGTCTTCTCTATCAATTTACCCTCTTCGTAGAGTTTGCGGAAGAAGTCAGCAGCAAACTTATGATGGATGTCGGATGTCGTGCGACTATAGATATCGAATGAGATGCCGAATTCCTCAAACGACTTCTTGATGAGGTTGTGGTAGCGATCTACAACATCCTGCGGTGTCACACCTTCCTTGCGTGCACGGATGGTGATGGGCACTCCATGCTCATCAGAGCCACCAATAAAGATAACGTCCTGCTTTTTTAGTCGCAGGTAGCGGGCATAGATATCAGCTGGCACATATACACCGGCCATGTGGCCAATATGAACTGGACCATTGGCGTAGGGCAAAGCGGCAGTTACGGTAGTTCTCTTGAATTTTTTTTCCATCTCTTGTCTATTTTTGTCTTAATGGCTGCAAATGTACGGAAAATTTTTAATTGTTCCTATCTTATTTCATGAAAGATATGCCAATAAAGGTATCTTGCATTAAGACACAAGAAATGTGCCTATCGTCTAAATTTCATATTCTGTCCATCTGTATTCTTGAGTGTCAATGCAATCTTTCGTTGGTTCACCTTTACCTTGCCTGATAACAGTTCAGGCAGGTTATAGCTCATCATTTGGTCATTATAAAACTTTGCAGGTTTACGTTGTGGCAACAGGAAAGGCTTTGAAGCCTTGCCTTGGTCGTCTATGTAGGTGATGTAGGGACGAGAATAATAGCCGTCAATCCTGCGACTGCTGAACACCATCCAATGGGAGTTGCTGCCCCATGAGTGATAGGCATCAGCCCTATCACTGTTAACTTCTTCCAATGGTTGCATCTGTCCTAAAGTCAGGTCGATAATATAAAGGTCAGCATCTTTCTTGGTAGCAGGAAAGTTGCCATATTTCATAAGACACACCACCATCCAACGCCCATCGGGCGAGATGCGCGGATGAGAAACGCTCATGCCTGTGGTTTTGGCATTGAAGAGAGTATCAACTACCGTTCCAATAGTCCTGGTCTCTGCATCAAAGTCAACCCTACATAAGCTGTATTGCAGCTGTTCGATATGATATGCCACACTATCTACCGCATCTGCGGTGCAATAATACAGGCTCTTGCCATCAGGCGAGAAAGTGGGGAATGTTTCATAAGCCGCTGGAGAAGAGAGCAGTTCCGAGCCGAACACCTCGTTACGCTCCATATCATATACGAACACGTCCGATTCCGTGTCAAATACTTCCACCCTGTCGTTTGAGTGATAGTAATAGCTCTCCCAGGTAGAATTTACAGAAGCTACGATAAACCTGCCCGATGGATGCCAGTAGGTGTATTGCATATTGCCTTTGGTCTCTTCCGTCCGTGTGTTAATCTTCTCAATGATGCCGTCGTGAATATAGGCTGTCCCAGGTGCCTTGGCTCGGCTATGGAAAACCATCTTCTCAGGACTTCGCTGGTTGAAGGTATGGCAATTCACACAACCGAAGTCGGTCATTTTGTTCTCGAATATCGGACTTTCCTCAAAACTTTCCAAGTTGCGCTGGTAGATGCCCATGCGGTTCCACTGCTCGTAGGGAGGAATGAGGCGGTAGGCAAGATATGGGTCTATGCTTTCAGCACTCACCTTTACATGCATTTCCCTATATGCCACCCATCCTTCTGTAGTTTTCTTGGCTATCCTCATGCTTATCTCCTGTCCTGCGTTCTCAGAGAGCAGTTTTCTCCAAGTCTTCAGTGGAATGTCGAAGCTATTATCTTCCGAATGTACATTTATCTCACTGTCTGTACCCCTGATGCAAAGCTGATAATCTCCTGCCTCTGCTGTTACCGAGAAGTTCAGAGGAGCAATGTTGACAGGTATGGTCACCCCGTCATAGTCGGGAAAGACAGCCAAAGGCTCGTCTGTTTCCTTGACGATGTCCACCTTTGCCTGACTGCAAGCCAGGAGCTGAATAAAGATGATGAGTGATACGATATATTTGAAGCAGTTCTTTTTCATAGGCCCTTTTATTCAAACATGTAATAATACCAGAAAGTTCCCCTGTAGGAAGCGAGTGCCGTCTGCTGGTTCATGTTGTTCCTCCTTGCGTTCAGCACGGCCTGCTTGAATGACATGAAACGGCTGATAGTCTCATCACTCACACCGTGACTGCGGCAATACTCCTCGTCATGCTCCGCATACACCGTCACAGCCTGCTGCATCAGTTCAGACAACGGCCTGCCGCCTGTCATCTCTATCAGGTACTTCACCCCCTGCATGTTCTTTTCGAGCATCATCATCGCCATTGCATACTCGAAAGCGTGGTTCTCTTCTGTCTCAGTGCCGATGACCTTAATAAGGTCAGCCATGATGCCGTCCAGTATCACGAAACTGGGCTGCTCATCGGGCAGGCTCTTTCTCTTGGCGCCCAACTCGGGGTCATTCGCTATGGCTTCGTCGTTGAAAAGGAACCGCCGCATGGAGTTTGCCCAATTATTATAGGCATATGTCTTTTCCAGTCGGCTGATGTATTTCTCCGCCACCTGGTAGTCGCCATAGATAAGGCGTTCCTTCACCAGCAGCTTCAGCAACGATGGGTTGCCGTGGGTGGTGGCTATCATCGTTCCGAAGGAGAGGCATAATGCCTCGCTGATTACCCCTGTATGATAGTATATGTGACTGAAGAGAACATTGATGTCATTGTATGCTTGGTAGCCTACCATCAGGCTTTGCGCCCCCTTTTGAGGATACTTGAAGAGGTCGGTCATCATCTTTCCTTGATGTGATAGTGCCAGATTTAGGAAATTCAGGTGCAGATAGTTTTGATAGTTGATGTTTCTGTTGTTGATGATTCCGTCCCAGTCTTCCTGATTGACGCACCGCTGCAATTCCGCCATCGTGCGAAAGTCCCTGTTTATCCTGTTCTCCGACTGCACAAAGATAAACCATCCTCCAGCCACCAATAGCAAGATAACGCCCGCCACTTCCCAAACGGGCTTCTGCTCAAGCCGGACAGTCAGCTTGGAAACAATCATGATGACAGGCACGGCTATCCAGGCCAACGCTTGCCACCAGCCTTGCTCAATATGGTACTCGTAATAGCCTTTCGTCCATAGGGCATAGTCAAAGCCTACCACCTTGCCATTGGAAACGAATATTAATGCAGCTACAAGGCAGACAATTAAAAATAATGATGAAGTCCAACCCTTCTTTGGGTTTTGCAACAGGTCATAGGCAAGGGCACCGATGGCGAACAAGGTAGCGATGCTGCCGACAAAGACGAACAGCAGCAAGGTAAAGACAGCGCCCACCGCCAGACTGATATAGAGGATGCTTCTTTCCTTAACCAGTACATATAAATATAGTAGGAGTGAGCAACACAGCATGGCGATAACTCCCTCATAGTGATAACCCATCTCCAGCAGATAGATGCCCTGCAGATAGGATGCAAACAAGGTCAGAGCAACCCAGATGATGCTATTCTTTTTGATTTGGGCAATTGACAGCCACAGCATGTAACCGGTAAGTGATGTTAGAATGGAAGTTATGACGGCTCCTGCCCAGGGTAGATGGAAGAACTGCACCAGGAACTGAGATCCCAGTGTGGCAAAACCTCCAACTTGTTTGAGTAAGCCTGCTATGTAGTCTCCATCCCATAGAAAGATCTGCTGCTGCTCTCTATACATCAGCAATGGCTCTTGCGAGGCATGCTGGTAGAAGGCAAAGATGGTACCACACAGCAAGGTGATGGTAAATGCTATGTAATGTCTTGACCTCATGAATTGTAGTTAAGGTATTAAAAAGAGGGGCAAGCCCAGAGACTTACCCCTCTTCGTTATTCAAAGTCTAATATCAATAAATGATTTATTGATTACTCCCAGTCAGCATTCTGCTTGAAGCGTCCCATTGCAGTTACAATCTGGTTGTAAGGAATTGGGAACATAACCCAGTTCTTACCATAGTTGCTATACTTATTTGGGAAGAATGCACCTTCGTAGGTTACATAGTCGTTCAATACATCAGCTGCAACACCCCAACGAGCGAGGTCGAACCAGCGGTGACCTTCCATACCCAATTCTGCACGACGTTCAGCACGCAGAGCAGTGATAGCCTCGTCCTTGCTTGCAAATGCAGTGTACAAACCTACGCGGTAGTTACCAGCTGCACCAGCAACAGTCTTGCCGTTTACCTTGTCATCCAAAGAGTAGGTACCAACTGTTGTAGCGTCAGCCTTTACGAAATCGTTAGCTGCACGAGCACGTACTTGATTGATGTAATCCAGAGCACCTGACAGATCACCATCATTGATCAGACATTCGGCATAGAGCAGCAGGATGTCAGCAAAACGAATCACGTGATAGTTCTTTGCTGAAGAAGCAGGAGCTGTTGATACAGAAGTAGAACCACGATCGCTGATGTAAGGCAGGTTCTTCTTGTTCATGTAAAGACCTGCGTTGTTCGGGTCACGAACCCAACCGTTGAGGGCTGTAGGAGTACCATAGTCCAGGAAAGGAACGTTGAAACGACCCATGGTGAAATCGATACGAGGATCCACATAAACAGTCAGGTCAGTTTGAGGAACATCACCAGCAGCAGTAGCAACCATCTGAGTCAGACGTGGCTGAGCGCGGTAATCAGCTGTTGACAAAGGCAGACCGTTAGCGTCAACGATGAAACTGTTAGCGAAGTCATATGAAGGCTGGTAGAAACCCCAACCACCCAAGCCAGATGCACCAGCCTGACCAATTGCAGGGTTAGATGCAATAGCGTTGGTATCTGTCTGGGTACCAGATATGGTCAACTGTACGTCGAATACACCTTCACCACCCCAGTCGCAGTCAGGAGAATTTGCATTATACAGGTCACCATAGTGATCAATCAGTTTGTACTTCTGACCCTTGGCGTCAACACCATTGTCAATGATGTCCTTCAATATAGACTTAGCTTCAGACATCTTGGCTGGGTTAGAGCTCATGTTGCCATTGTAAGGAGATGCCCAATACATGTACATCTTAGCCAAAACAGCCTTAGCCATCCAAGAAGTAGCACGACCATATTCACCAGTGCTATTCCAGTCAGCTGGCAGACCTGCAATAGCTTCCTTTAGGTCAGCCTCTACCTTGTCCCATACGTAGATGTAGTTGCCACCTTCATCAATGTTACCTACCTGAGGGTCAGTATTTGCCTTATAGTCTTCAAGAGTGATGTAAGGAATAGCAGCGCCGAACATCTTTATGCCTTCGAACATCCAAACAGCCTTGATAAACTTAGCCTGAGCCTCGATTACAGACTTGTTAGGCAGAGCATCACCCATATCCTCAGCCATCTTCAGCACGTTATTGGCGCGCTTAACAGCCTCGTAAACAGAGTTCCACTTACCAGAAATATAACCATTGGAAGCCGAAAATGTGAAGGTTTCCAACTGAGTCCAGTCTGGCTGGTCACCAGCCGTAGAACCCTTGTTCGCATCACCGCCTACCACGTCACCATACACAAAGTTGAAGAGAGATCCATAGCCCATCCATGCTGTCTGTGTCATGCTATTGAAAGATGAATAGGCACCGGTAAGCACCATGTCTATACCGCTCTCAGTGGTCAGTGTAGCCTCTGACACTGAACCTGCTGGGTCGATTAACAGGAAACTGTCACCGCAGCTTGTCATAGTCAGAGAGGCCAAAGCCATAGCTGAATATATTATTGCTTTTTTCATATTGTTCAAATTATTATAATTGTATTTCATATTTAATATCTCACTAATCAACTTATCTTTAGAAGTCGATGTTCACACCGAACAGATACTGACGAGGTACACCGTAGCTACCATAGTCAACACCCTTGGTACGGTCACCGCTCAAGCCGAAGCTGTTAACTTCAGGATCGAGGCCTTCGTAACCTGTGATAGTGAAAACATTAGACAGCTGTGCATATACGCGGATTCGAGACAGAGTCAGTTTGCTAACCCACTTCTTAGGCAGAGAGTAACCTAATGTCAGGGTCTGCATACGCAGATATGAACCGTTAACTACATAACCAGAGTGAGATACACTTGCTTCAGGAGCTGTGGTACCAAGCATCCAGATTGGCAGTGTGCCATTAGGATTGCTTGTTGGATGCCAAGCCTTTGCAACGCGCTCTTCGCTGTAAGCGTTACCCAACTGACCATAGAGAGTATAGTACTCGTAGTGCTTGTACAGATCGTTGCCGATAGAGTAATACAAATAAGTGCTCAAGTCGAAGTTCTTCCATTGCAGACCGATGTTGAAACCACCAGTGATGTCTGGGTGAGGATTACCAATGATGGTCTGGTCGCCAGAGTCAATCTTACCGTCACGGTTAATATCCTTAAACTTGTAGTGACCAACCCATGTTGTAGCCTTCTCCTCAACATAGTCTGGGTCTCCAGGAACGCCACGACCAGTCAAAGTAACCATGTCGTTAACACCGTAAGGCAGTGCGCCATAGCTCAATACATCCTCACGTGACTTGTAGATACCATCCAGCTGGTAGCCATAGAACATACCTACAGGCTGACCTTCTCTTGTAAGAGTGATATCAGTGATACGAGAAGAGTAGAGCAGGTCAGATGCACCCAGCTTCACAACCTTGTTCTTGTACCAAGAAAGGTTACCATTGATGTTGTAAGATACCTGACCAATCTTGTCTCTCCAACCGATAGAGAAGTCGATACCGGTATTCTTCATGTCACCGATGTTTACGTTTGGCTTGCTACCGGCACCAGCCATAGCTGTCCAAGAAGCAGATACCAACATGTCAGAAGTCTTCTTGATATAGAAGTCGAAGCTTGAAGTCAACTTGTTGTTGAATGCAGTGAAGTCATAACCAACGTTGAACATCTTGATAGTCTCCCACTTAGCGCCAGAGTCACCCAAAGAGGTTGCACCAAAACCAGTGTTTGCACCTGTGTTAGTACCAGTGATACCATAGAGGTAACGGGTTGCGTTACCATACTGGAATGCGTAGTTGTAAGCACCGATGTTAGAGTTACCGGTTGTACCGTAACCAGCACGGATGTTCAAGTCATCCAACCAAGTTGCATGAGCTTTCTCCATGAACTTCTCGTCAGAGATACGCCAACCCAAAGATACTGATGGGAAGGTACCCCAACGGTTAGAGCTTGAGAATCTTGAAGCGGCATCACGACGGATGGTAGCTGTTACCAGATACTTACCCATATAAGAATAGTCCAAACGGCCAAAGAGACCGAACATGGTAGTCTTTGAACCCATATCACCACCGTTACCTACAGTAGAGGTACCACCATTACCGATGGTCCAAGTGTTAGGATCCTTCTCGAATACGTAGTCATAGCGGTATGCGCTGATGTTACGGCCTAAGCCCTGCTTCAAGGTTTCAGTACCGAACAATACGGTGAAATCGTGCTTGTCAGCGATATTGAACTTGTATGATGCAGTGTTAGTCCATTGCCAGCCAAAACTCCAAGAACCATTTTCATCCAATCGGTTACGAGCAGCGCCTTCCTTGTCACCTGCGATGGTGATAGGTGAGAAGCTCATACCCCAACCTCCATTCAGCGTTACTGCGAACTGTGAACGCAAGGTCAGACCCTTGATCCATGGATCCTTCAACTCAGCAAAGAATGAAGATTGCAGACGGAAGTTACGATTCCAGTTCTCTTTTGAAGCCTCGATGCTCTGGAGCGCTGAGAAGTTACGGCCACCATTACCCTGAGAACCAGCCCAGTGACCACCTACAGTATAAGGAGGTACCCATGCGTTCATGGTATAGGTAGAACCGAATGCGTTACCATCGGCCTGGCCACCACGCTCACCACGAATCATCATCAGAGCAGCATTGGTGTTCTGACCAATGGTGAAGTGCTTGGATGGATTGAAAGAGGTATTGACACGCAGAGAGTAACGTTCGAAGTTAGATCCCTTTACCGTACCATTACGATCCTGATATGCTAGAGACATTGAGTACTGGCCTTTTTCGCCACCACCCATTACAGACAACTCGTGGTTCTGTGACCAACCGGTTCTGACAATCATATCATACCAGTCAGTACCCTTGCGAGCTTCTTCCTCAGACTTACCGAGAATTTCCTTGTTGTAATAGTATGCAGACAGAGCGTATGAATGAGCACCGTCTCTCTGATAATCTTTCACCATGCCCTCGTATGAGCCGAAGCGAGCCATAGCCTCTTCTTTGCTCAAACCTGCAGGAACAATGGTATAAGGCATCTGCAGGTCACCGTTCTTGATAGAACCGAACTGCTGGTGGTTAACAGTGTTGATGTCAACTCCGAGGATGTCCACCTGATTCTGCTGGCTCTGCTGAACAGCCTTCATATAGTCCCATGCACCCAACATGTGGAAGCCATCGTTAGACATAGTAGAAGCAGAAACATAACCTGAGTAGGATACGCGAACCTTGCCTTCCTTGTTACCCTGCTTG